>PHBS01000101.1 GCA_002841995.1 Chloroflexi bacterium HGW-Chloroflexi-8 | reverse complement strand
GACGTGGTAATCTGCACCCAATTTCAGTGCCATTTGTGCACGGTTTTCCTGGGTTTCGGAAATGATAACCTGGGATGCTCCGGCTCGCTTGAGAATGGCGCAGGCTGCAATACCGACTGGACCACCACCTAAAATGACCACACGGTCACCGGGGCGGATGCCACCGCCGCGTTCAATGACAGCGTTGTATGCCACGCAAGTGGGTTCCACCAGACTGCCGGCAATAAACAAATCCTTGTCGGAATAATTTTTTCGCAGTGGTTCCAAACTCCACAATGTTCTGGCGGGCAGAACGATGTATTTTGTGTAAGCGCCGTTGACGTTAAATCCAACTTCATCCAGCCGTTCACAATGATTTGGGTATCCATCCGCGCAGGGTTTACAACTGCCGCACCATAACATTTCTTCTGTCGTGACTGCTTCGCCACCCTTGAAAGGTTTGTTGGTGCGTTTGTCATAGGCTTTTTTACCGGCTGCCACGACCACACCCGAGAATTCATGCCCTAAAATACTAGGGAAACCGGTCAAACCCGGGTAAAAAATGTACCCGTCTTTTTCTGCCTGTGCCATGTGAACATCCGAACCGCAAATACCGCAGGCTTTTACTTCCATTAAGACTTCTTCAGGTCCGGGTGTGGGAACATCGTATTCCCGGATTTCCAGCCTGGGATTGCGCCAAACCTGGCTGCCCAAATAGGTCTGACGTCCTTCAATATCTTTGGCACCCAGCTTGAATCCCGGTTTCGGATCCCAATCGGCGATTAATGTTACACCTTGCATTTTTTCTGTCATATCTTTCCTCTTTCTGCCATTTGCAAAATCTGTAAAGTCTTTCAGCTTATTTATTTAGAACTTCATCAAACTTCGGTGCCCTGACCGATTCTCGGCAAACCATAAACGCTTTTCCAGCCTTCACTGAGTGGTTCTTTGAGATAAGGAGCCATGTCAGCTGCCGTGCGTAAAGTCACTTCTTCAACCGGTGGGACAGTACCAGCCGGGAATGCTTCCAAAACATCATCATGCCACAAGGTCAGGTACTTCAAAATGGCAGCCATTGGGCGCTTGCCTTTTTGAGCGGTTCCAGATTTTGCTTTCCCTACAACACCTTCCGGTGTTGCGGCAATTTCGATCGCAAAATGGCCTTCACCTTCCGACCAGCGGCTGGGGCGACCAAACGGATCCACGGATTTATCAAAATGACCTTCCGGTAAATACGCCTTGCCTTCCGTATCCACAGCATAATTCATGTCGACCATTTCCGGATGCAGCAATAAGCTCAAGGATGTTTCGGATTCGTCTGCATGCACGAAATTGGTGCTCATTTGTCCACCACGATCCGACGGGCGGAAGAATTCGCGTACACCGCGATGCCAGTCGATCACCCGGAAGATTCCCGGCAATTGATAGCGTTTCTGGAATTCCTGGATGGCAGATTCGAGCATCCACAGCTGGCCATGATTATTGACGATCAATTGTTTTCGGAAACCGTCATTATATAAGCCTAACATCACATCAATCATCATTTCCCGGACCACATGTTCACGCACGATCACCGTTCCTGGCATACCCATATGATGAAATGGGTGTCCGCCGTAGTTTAGTGGGGGTAGGGCTAAGTTAACCGGCGCACCACGTTTGGCAGTAAACCGGCGCACGCCTTCGCAGATGGCGCTCACATACAGGGTGTCAGCGGCACTGGGCAAATGTTGTCCGTGTAATTCGGTACAGCCAACCGGGATAAAAACAATATCATTCTTCTTGCGATTGGCTTCCACCTGCCATCGGGTGGTCGTCTGGATGTAGGATCCGGGTTTTCCCCATTCTACAGGTGAAGGAATGCCGTATTCGCTTAAGATCGCATCGATTTCTTCATCGCTTGATTCCCAAACTTCTTTTTTGAGTCTACCAACCTTATTATCTTCAA
The DNA here is from genome assembly GCA_002841995.1 of Chloroflexi bacterium HGW-Chloroflexi-8. Taxonomy (GTDB): domain Bacteria; phylum Chloroflexota; class Anaerolineae; order Anaerolineales; family Anaerolineaceae; genus UBA6170. The sequence continues at coordinate 12,789 of PHBS01000101.1, read as the reverse complement.
AAAAAAGATCCGGTTGGTTAGTGGGTAATAAACCTTCTGGTATTTTGTTCATGATTTTGCTCCTTATTTACAATGAATGGATAAATGAAAATGGCTTAATCCGGCAGAACTTTGCCCGGATTGAGAATGTTGAGGGGGTCTAAAACTTGCTTAATCCCTTTTTGAATGCCAATCGAAACACTTCCCAATGCTTTTTCAATATAGGGTCGTTTGAGTTTCCCGACCCCGTGTTCACCAGATAAAGTACCGCCCAATGCCAGGGCGACATAAAATTCTTCTTCAACCATCTTTTCCACTTTGGCCCATTGTTGCGGATCGCGTTTATCAAATAAAATGTTGGGGTGTAAGTTGCCGTCACCTGCGTGCCCAAAAATGACGATCGGCAAGCCGTACTTGGCACTGATTTCTTTCAGCCGCCGCACAGCCTCCGGGATCGCCTGGATCGGCACGGTGATATCTTCACCCAATTTATTCGGTGATAACCGGGCTAATGCCGGGGATACCGAGCGTCTGGCCTTCCATAAATTCACCCGGTCGGTTTCATCGTTGGCGACTTTCACATATTGCGCGCCGGTCTTTTTGCAAATTTCAGCGATGCTTTCAATTTCCCGATTGACCATCTCTTCATCCGAACCGTCTGTCTCAATGAGTAATACAGCCGCGCGTTCGACAGGCAGGCCAAGCTGCATTGCTTTTTCGATACATTCGATGGCTGTCTGATCCATCAATTCCATGGTGGCTGGCACAATACCCGCCGAGAGAATGGCATTGACGGTCCGCGAGGCATCTGCCAGGTCGTCATATTCCACCAGGGCAGTCCTTGCAAATTTCGGTTTGGCGGTCAAGCGCAGCAGGGCTTCGGTGATGATCCCCAATGTGCCTTCCGATCCGGTAAACAAAGCAGCCAGATCATAACCAACAACATCTTTGATCACTTTTCCGCCGGTTTTGAGAATTTGACCGTCAGCCAGTACAACCGTCAGACCCAGTACATAATCGCCGGTCACACCATATTTCAGGCACCTGGGTCCGCCTGCGTTACAGGCGATATTGCCGCCAATGGTGGAATGCCGGATGCTGGAAGGATCTGGCGGGTAAAAAAGACCATGCTTTTCTACCGCAGTTTGCAAATCCGCCGTGACTACTCCCGCTTCAACATGCGCAACCCGATTTTCCAGGTCAATCTCAAGGATGTGATTCATGCGGGTCAGGCACAGCACAATCCCGCCGCTGAAGGGTACAGATGCCGCAGCTAACCCGGATGCCATTCCGCGCGTGACAATTGGAATCCGATATTTCGCAGCAATTTTAACCACCTGGCTGACCTGTTCAGTACTCTCAGGGAGAACAACCAGGTCTGGCGTGTGTTCTTCAAAGGTGCCGTCGTAGCTGTATACTGCCAAATCTTCCTCAGAAGATAAAACCCCTGCTTTGCCGATCAATTTTTCCATTTCTGCAATGATTTTTATGTCCATGCTTAATCCTTCTCATTCCGATAAGCGCGGTCCAATAATTCGATCGGATGGACGACTTTTACCTGTAAATTACTGGATTTGACACCGGAAAGGATTTGCATCTGGCATCCCGGGCATCCGGAGCTGATATACTCGGCACCGGTTGCACGGATATTCTCCACCTTGCGTCCCATCACTTTTTTGGATGTTTCATAATGGGTGATCAATTGACTTCCGGCGGATCCGCAACACCAATCGGCTTCCGGTAGTTCGATAAATTCAACTCCGTCAATCATTTTCAAGAGTTCTCTGGGTTGTTTCCAGACACCCTGCGCACGCCTTAAGTGACAGGGGTCGTGATAGGTGACTTTGGCGTCAATTCTGCCGGTTGGTTTTTCCAGTGGAATCATCATTAAGAATTCGCTGATGTCTTTTACCTTTTTACTGAAATGGTCAGCTTTTTCTGCCCATTCGGGTTCATCTTTTAAGATCTCGCCATATTCCTTTAACTTCGATCCACAGGTGGCGCAATCGGTGACAATAAAATCAACCTTTTCGGCTGCAAAAACTTCAATATTTTTTCTGGCATGTTCCATCACCAGATCATGCCGCCCATAGCCTTCCGCTGGCATACCGCAGCAGACCGTATCTTTGGGAGTCACTACCGTACAGCCATTTCTGTTCAATACCCGCACCGTGGCTTTGCTCTCATCCGAGAACATCAGGCTTTGTGCACAGCCCAAAAAGAACCCCACCCGATAGCGCTCTTCCTTTAAAGAAGGAGAGATTTCAGGTAGCACTTTTCTTAATGGCCGGCCGGGCATTTGTGGAAGCATGCCTTCCATATCCCGTAATTGGGGAGGTAAAATTTTTCTGATTTTGAAAACATTAACGAGTTTTCGTAAACCGGTTTTTTGATAAATTCTTAAAGGAAGGGTCGCCAGTTCCATCCGGGAGGCTTTGGCTATCAAGCCGCCAAAAAGGGTGTTTTTCCAGGGTGCCGGGTTTCTTTGCTCCTGCACAAAGCGCATTTCGACAGCTAAATCCGCCGGGCGAATCCCGACCGGGCAAATGTCGTTACAAGCCATGCAATCAAAACAGGCATACATTTACTCAATCAGGTTGCTGCTCAGGTCCAGGTCACCTTCCAAACCTTTTCTGGCAAGTGCCACGCGACCTCTCGGAGATGCGGTTTCTGTCAGGTATTCGCGGTATGTTGGGCAAACCGCCAGGCATAATCCACAGCGAATGCAGTTCAGATATTCATCTTCAGAGGGTCGCGTAAGTGTATTTAATGAAGCCAAAACGGGGTTACCTTTCTTTTCATTTGATCCTGTCATAACGCGGATTATGCAACCGTAAAAATCGGGGACAATACGTCCAGTGCTGCAATTCTGGCTTGTTTTGCCACCTGCAATGGATCCTGTTCCCAGTATTCCGGTCGAAACAGCTCAATCGAGCAGTGACCATCGTACCCAATCTTTTTCAAAATATTACAAATCTCAAACAAAGGCACAACTCCCTTACCGGGAAACAGGCGTGTGCCATCCGTGATCGCTTCTTTAGGCGTGTCTTCACAATCATCCAGGTGCAGTGCGAAGATTTTATTGCCTTCGAGTGATTCTAACTCACTCATCAATCCACCACCTGCGTAAAAATGAGCCGTATCGATCACCATACCCACATTTTCGCGTGCCACTTTTTGCACAATTTCCCGGGCAGCCCTTGGTGTACGCACACAGCACCAGCCGAAACCCAGAAATTCAAAAGCCAGTTTGATGCCAAAGGGTGCAGCGATATCACTCAGGTCGCACAGCACCGTAACATATTCCTGTACAATTTCCGGCCAGGTAATCTGCCTGTTTGGGGTCGGACCGGGAACCACTGCGATGGTTGGGCACTCGATTGCTTTGGCAATTTCACACATTTCCTTACAGCGTGTTTGAATTTTTACGTATTCTTCACCGCGAAATCCGACAAACTCAAGCGCATCCAGAGCGACTGGTTTGATCTTGTTTTCAGAAAACAATGCTTTCAGATCTTCCACCGAATGGCTTTCCAGATATTTCTCTACCTTTGGATACCAAACTTCCAGCGCATCAAAACCAGCCTGGCGCGAGATGTTGATATCCGTTTCTAAATTGCTGGACATGGTGGTTGCACCGTGGAAACTCAAAATCATCCTGACCTCCGTTTTCGCTGGCTATTCGAATCTGAAAAATAGGTTAGTTCCATTAGTAGGTTAATCAATCGATCCATTGTTAGTGGGTGAAAATTCACTGACCTTGACCGGGCGGTTTTCATACACTGAACGCCAGGCTGCGTGGCCTAAAACGACTGCCAAACGTCCATCTTCTCCGGTCGTTGGTGTCGGTTTATCCTCACGCACACAGGCGATAAATTGACGAATTTCTTCGATGTAGCAAGGAGCGTAGCGGTTCATGAAGAAATGCGGGATGCGGGATGTATGAAAACCTTCCGGATTTCCTTTGATGACCGTATCTTCCGATTCATTGGCAGCCATGGCGATACCATTTGAGCAAAACACTTCCAGTCGCTGGTCGTATCCATAGACTGCCTGCCGGCTGTTGTCGATGGTACCAATCGCGCCATTGGCAAATTTCAACGTCACCACATCCGTATCGACATCGCCAATTTCATGCAATTCTGGTGACACCAGGATTTTCCCGATGGCATAAACTTCTTCGATATCACCCAGTAGAAAACGTGCCATGTCAAAATCGTGAATGGTCATATCCAGGAACATACCGCCCGAAACACGCAGGAATTCCATCGCTGGTAATTCCGGATCCCGGCTGGTGATGCGCAGAATGCATGGCCGCCCGATTTCGCCGGAATCAACAATTTTGTGCACCCGCTGGAAGCTCTTATCAAAGCGCCGGTTGAATCCAACCTGCAACTTGACGCCTGCTTTTTCCACCACAGCCAAAGCATCATCAATACTGGCTAAATCCAGTGCTAAAGGTTTCTCGCAAAAAATATGCTTTCCGGCATTGGCAACATCTTTCATGATGAAGGCATGTGTATCCGTACTGGTTGCAATCAAAACGGCTTCAATGCTCTCATCTTGTAATAATTCGTTGTAATCTGCAACCACGCGCTCAATGCCGAGTTCATCCGCCAGTTTTTGTGCTACTTCCAATCGGATATCACAGATGGCGACGAGGTTTGCTTCCGGAACTTGCTGGACGAGATTGCGTACATGTACGCTGCCCATTCGTCCGGTTCCTATAACTGCAATGTTAATTTTTCTGGTCATATTTTTCAACTTTCTCTCTTTTCCATTAGAAAAGGGAATTTTATGGGCGCATTACAATCTTCATGGCTTTCTTTGGATGTTTTTCCAGAGTCTTCATATTGAGACCCAAATCATCAAAAGCTTTTATTCCGTCATCCAGTGAAATGACTTTGGTAAAGAAGGGTTTCATGTTCAAGCGGTTTTCCTGGAAGATACGAATGGAGGGCACCATCGTATTTTGACCCAAGTAAAGTCCCAGAATTTTTGTTGCCCAACGTGTAATTTCATTGGGTACGATGGATGCCGTGATACTGGAATCCATCCCAAACGGCAAAACTTTTCCGCCTGGTGTAACACACTTCAATGCCTGTTCTAAGGCATTGCCAGTCGCTTCAATGACAATATCCGCTTTACGTCCATAGGTGAAATCGGTTATTTTTTGAACAACATCCACTTCATTCGGATTCCAAACAGTCAAACCGCATTCTTTTGCAACATTGATACGGAATGGATCAATCTCGGTCACAGCAACTTTGACTGCAATGTTTTTAGCAAATTGGGCGAATAGATAACCGATCGGGCCAAATCCTAAAATCATGACATAGTCATAGGGTAACATCAGCAGTGTGTTCATTCCATTTACCACGGTTGCAAGGGTCTCTACCTGAGTACCGAGGATATCGTCGATTTCATCGGGTAAAAGAAAGCATTGCTTTTCCGGTACGATACAATACTCGGCATAACCACCGTTCCGCATCACACCTAATGCGCTGGTTTTGATATCCACACATTGACTGGTCAATCCCATTCGGCAAAAATCACAGAATCCACAGCGAATATTATTGTCAACTGCCACCCGATCACCGATTTTGAAATGGTGTACATGCGTGCCAATTTCAACCACTTCACCACAAAATTCATGCCCGAGCACGGTATTAGGTTTGTAATGGTGTTTACCTTCCACAATCTTGACATCGCTTCCACAAATTCCAACGGCTTTGATTTTTAATACAACATCATCTGGTTCGACAACATGTGGAATGGGAAGATATTCCATTTCTACTCTACCAACATCTTTCATAACGAGCGCTTTCATTTTGTCCATTTTCAATCTCCTTTTTAGGTTTTTGCGTACAAGTGCACATTTATTTCAGTGGTTTGTCTATGACCTTTCCGTAAGTGATCTTTTCATTATGAATTAGCCACTTGATTTCAGTTTTTGAATGTTAATTTTCTTGAGTACCTCGTGGATATTTGTTTTCAGGAAATTCCTATTTTTCAAAGGGTTGCAGGTGCCGGACAAAGTGCTTTTCCAGATTTTCTGTATATTTTTCCGCATTTTTCTTGAGAAAATTCATGAATCTCTCATAGAAAAGAAAGGTGCCGTTCTCCATTTTTTCTGTCAAAACGGAACCAAAGGTGACATGGAAGATCTCTCTGGCATCAAATTGCTGGATCAACTCTGCCCAATTGGAAACATCATCAGGGAGAGGAGCTTTGGATAATTGTGAAGAGACATGGTAACTTTTTCGATCAATTTCGTAACGATCCCTGGCAAAAATATATATTTCCTTAATCAGATCTTCATCCAGGTCAGCAATGGTGTGTAGAGCTTCCAGGTAACTTGTACCGGTTGTTTTCAAATGCACCAATCCATTTGTATACGCATTCATAATCGGATAGATACTGTATTTATCAGAACCGGAATGCAAACTGAGCTTATAAGGTCCCAGGTATTGAGCGATCTGAGCATGACCTTTGAGATCAACTTCAAATTTGGCTAAATCACCGATATAATCGACACCTTTTTCAAATCTTCCAATATATCGGGGTGCTAAACTGACCCATTTCACACCCAGTCGTTTTAATTCGCTGGCAATATAAAAATGTTCTGCGTGACTGGTGGGTAGATCAGTTTCATCCACAGAAACTTCCAGCTCGAAAGGTGATTTTGCATTGGTTTTCAGGTGTTCAAACATGCTTTTTACATGCCAGATTGCCAATCCATACTTGACCACAGCCTTTAATAAAACCGATTCAGAAAAATCAATTTTTATGCCTTCTAATTTGAAGGATTTGTTTAATAATCCAGTTTTAGAAACTTGAATTTGGGAAGGATACGTCTGTACGATTTTATAAAGTTCGCCGGGTTGGACATATTCAGTTGTGTTGTTTACAAAATTTCCGGGATCAATGGTAAAGAAGGTAAAACCAGATGAAAGACACAGATCAATATCCTCTGTAGTTTTCAAATGGTCTGCATCAGCTCCAACACCCCTTTGCCAATTCTCTTGAAAAACACCCCAGGTTGCATCATCAAGCACCTTGTCCGGCGTTCGAAGCGTTCTGGACATTTCGCGAATGGACTGCTGAGCAAAAATTGGAGCAATGACACCACCGGTTTTTTGAATCGCTCTTACATGTTCGGGGGTTGCCAGACCCAATCGATCACCCATACCGGCGGATGTTCGTAATCCAAATGTTATCGGTTGCAGCCAGGGCAAAGTGTTTCGTAGGGCAAGCGCATTATCGTGATGAAGATCGCAAAATAAAAGGCAATTGTGATTTAGTTCGGAAAATGTGCCTTTAAAACCAAATTTTTGGATCTCAGATTGATTTCCTAAAATAGCCAATCGATTTCCAGGTTCTGTTTTTGCTAATCCAAATTCGCATCCTTCATAAAGAGCAAGAGATTGGTCAAAGAATTCCAGCCGGGATGATTTCAGTTTAAAAGTTTTTGATTCCATGATTTCTCTTTATATCGATCGGGAATTTGGTTTTGCTGTGGATTGACGGACCAGTAATTTTCCTTTGAGAATTTTTTCTTTTGGTTCGATGGACGGATTGTTTTCCTGGGTTCTTATAAGACTTAACAGGAGTTGACAGGCTTCTTTGCCAATTGAACGTTTGGGTTGATCCAATGTTGTGAGAGCAGGGGATGTGAAAGCACTCATGGATATGTTGTCAAACCCGGTTACGGATATTTCTTCAGGTACTTTTACACCGGCTGAATCCAATGCTTTTAAGACCCCAATTGCCATCATGTCGTTGAAACAAATGATCGCCGTGGGTCTGGGCTGGACTTTAAGAAAGGTTTCAACGCTCTGATACCCATTTATTGCGTCACCACCATTTTCATTATGGATCAAATTTCCATAAATTGGCAAGCCGGCCGATTTCATTTCAAGTTCAAAACCGTGAAGACGGTCCAGTGTTGTCCTGCCAGATAAAGTGTTCCCCAAATAGGCGATCTGCTTATGACCCAGTTCAATCAAATGGCGTGTAATCTGACGGCTGCCGTCAATATCATCATGGTAGATGGAGTAATGAAAATTTTCTGCTGCTTGATGATTTACGACCACAATTGGAAAACCATATTTGAGTAATTGAAATCCTTGTTCTGAGCTGAATGAAGAAGAGCATAGAATCACACCATCTGTTCTGTGTTCCATCATCGCCTGAACGATTTTTTTCTCGCGCCCAGGTTCGTGTTGGGAAGCAGCGATAAAGAGACTATAACCGGCTTCCAAAGCGCATTCTTCAATGCCAAAAACGATTTCGCTGAAGAACGGATCGGCAACATTACTCAAAATCACACCAATCGCATTGGAACGATTTGTTTTTAAAGACCGGGCAGCAGCGCTTGGTTGATATCCCATTTCTTGTGCAGCAGCCCGAATTTTCTCTGATGTCTGAAATGAAATAGCAGAATTCCCACTCAGCGCTCGAGAGACTGTTGAGTGCGAAACGCCGGTTTTTCTGGCAATATCTTTGATGGTTGTAGCCAAATGGGATCTCCAATGCACACGTGTGCACTACGATAAATATAGTTTACAGGCGTGATTCGAATTTGTCAAGATCTCAAGAAAAATATACTTGCAAAATATTAAAAAATGTCGCAAGATACATAAATGAAATAAAAATTTCATAATAATTTATTTTGAAAGTCATCTTAGGCGTAAGTTTTAGGAGTTTTTACGAACCATTCCATTCAAGCAATCTTTTTAGATGTTGGCAATACCATTAGGAGAGTCATCAAGGATGAAGAATTTTCGGATAAAGCAAAAAAGACTTACTGAATTTGGTCGGGGCTAATGAGTCAGAAGGAGTTTTCTTTCAGGGGTTGGAAGAATGATGGAAGACATACCGCAGTCAGTCGAAAAAGACTCTTCTGGAAGCATCAGAACGGGAACTGTGGTCAAAATAGTTGTTACCATAATATCCAGTTGAAAAAATTGCGACTCTGGGCGGGGAAATTGACCGTCTTTGGTGGGATTGTGATGGTCGGCGGGTTCCCGGAAGCGTTGCAAAAGATGTCATCCTGGAATTATTCCGAAGAGGTTATGTTTTCGGAATCATTACCATCAAGTGTGGCAGGTGAGCATGCCCAACGTGCCAAAGCGCTCGAAAATAAGGTCGAAGATATTTACCGCGAAGCCCTGGCAGACCTCTTCCACGATGTAACCGATCTCAAAGAAATGATTGTGATCTTAAAACTCCGGGAAGTCTACCGTCATCTCAGTAACGCTTCCGATCGTGGCGATGAAGCGGCTAATGTCATCGCCGATATTGTTGTAAAAACCACTTAAGGAACGAATGATGTCAATAGAAATAATTATTGTCATAATCCTTGCCCTTGGGTTTGACTTCCTGAATGGAATTCATGATTCAAGTAATGTTGTCGCCACCATGATCTGCTCCCGTGCTCTTCCACCGCGATGGGCATTGGGTATGACAGCTGTAGCAAACTTTGTTGGTCCGTTTGTTTTTGGTGTTGCGGTCGCGAACACGATTGGGCACGAGATCGTCGATGCTGCTTCTATCAATATTAATGTCCTGATCGCTGCCCTTGCGAGTGCCATTTTTTGGAATTTGCTGACCTGGTATTTGGGCATTCCCAGCAGTTCTTCGCACGCACTGATCGGGGGATTCATGGGGGCAGTTATTATTGGCGCAGGAATCGGTGCAATCAAGATAGAAGGACTGGAAAAGGTATTAATCGCCTTGTTCACTTCCCCAATTATTGGTCTGATCGTAGGTTTCGTAATTTTAAGGCTGATCCTCATATTCAGTTGGAATGCCAGCCCCAAAATTAATAAATTCTATCGGCGCTCTCAAATTGTGACTTCGCTTGCCCTGGGACTCAGCCATGGTACCAACGACGCTCAGAAAACAATGGGAATCATTACACTGGCTTTGGTCACGGGTGGTTATTTGAAAGTATTTGCTGTTCCTGTTTGGGTAATCGTCGTTTGTTCTGCCATGATCGCGTTAGGCACCTCCCTGGGTGGCTGGAAATTGATCCGAACCCTGGGCAGTAAATTCTACAAGATTCGTCCGGTGGATGGCTTTTCAGCCCAATTAGCGTCCGCAATCGTTATCCTCGGTGCCTCTCTGGTCGGTGGGCCGGTCAGTACCACCCAGGTGGTCAGCTCGGCAATAATGGGTGTTGGGGCTGCGGAAAGGGTCAATAAGGTCCGTTGGAATGTCGCTTACGAGATTGCCACCGCCTGGCTGTTAACGATCCCGGTTACTGCAGTAATAGCAGCAGTTTTTTATTGGCTAATCTCCCGCTTCTTTTCGTGAACTTTTCCATTATGAATTAACATTACAGCACAACAATACCGTATCATTTTTGTAAAAATATTCCATTCCACAACAGGTGAAAATAACATGTCCCAAAAATCATATGATGTCCTTTACATCGGCAATTACACCAAAGACAAAATCATCACACCGATCGAAACAAAATTCGTCGATGGTGGTGCAACCAATTACGCAGCCCACGCTGCCGCCAAACTGGGCATCCACGCAGCGGTGGTAACCCACCTCGCCCGCGAAGATGCCTACGTCGTCGAAACATACCGAGACGCAGGTATCGACTGTTATCCGACTTATACCGCCGACTCAACACTCATGACGCTTGATTACCCAACCAACAATCCGGATGTTCGCAACCTTTCCGTTGCAGCCACAGCCGGTACCATCACCGCCGAAGAAATCCGACCTCTAAATGCACGCTCTGCGGTCATCGGTTCCAGCTTCCGGGGTGAGGTGGGTTTGGATGTGATTAAAGCCTTAAAAGATAAAAACATCACAGTGGCTGCCGATATGCAGGGTTTTGTCCGTGTCTTGCGCGGTAAAGAGTTGATGTTCGAATCCTGGCCAGAAATGGAAGAAACCCTTCCCTACCTGGACATCCTCAAGAGTGATGCAGTCGAAGCCATGCATCTTACCGGAGAAACTGACATCCTCAAGGCAGCCAAAATCTATGCCGGCCTCGGCTCAAAAGAAATTGTCCTCACCCATGCCGATGGTGTTCTGGTTTATACCGCGAACGAATTCCACGAGATTTCCTTCTTCCCAACCACACTAATCGGACGAAGTGGGCGAGGGGACACATGTATTGGCATCTATGTAGCCATGCGTCTCACAAAATCAACCTATGAGGCAGGCATCTGGGCGGCTGCCGTCACCAGCATGAAAATGGAAAAACTGGGACCTTTCAACCGCACCATTCCCGAAGTGGAGACATTCATCAAGGAACATTACAATCATGCCTCTGCCCACTGACCGGGACAAAGCAGTTTCTGCCATCAAACAACGCGTTATCCGGAATTATCCTTCCCTGTGGAAACGCTTGATTTCTCATTGGCAACAAAACAGTACTACCATTCAACCATTGGACGATCAGCATGGTTCCCCGCTGGACCGTGGCTGGCTGATCTACGCCGCCAATTACCTTTTTTGCACCAACAACATCCGCTGGGCAATCGATCCCTTCACCATCTACACCCGTCTCAACCTGCTACCTCCCTTCGACTTGGCTGCCGATCTCCAATCGTTGGATTTTGTCCTCCTCACCCACAAGCACGCTGACCACCTGGACTTGCCCCTCATCCGCTCCCTCGCCAAATACCCCATCCGTTGGGTCATCCCCGAGTTCCTGCTGCCGCTCCTGGAAGACTGCCATCTCGATCCGCATTGGATCATCGTTCCTCAAGTCATGGAACCCATTCAGTTCCAGCATCTGACCATCACACCCTTCGAAGGTCTGCATCGTCACACCACCCCGGATGGTGTCTTGCGTGGTGTCCCTGCCATGGGATATCACGTCAGTTCAGGCAGTAAAACGTGGCTCTTCCCTGGCGATACCCGCTCACACCATCCTGAAAAAATCCCGGCCTTCCCTCCAGCCGATATCGTTTTTGCCCACCTCTGGCTTGGTAAAGCCTGTGCCGATATGCCCTTACCCCCAAAAGTAGAAGATTTCTGCCGCTTTTTTCTGGCTCTTCAACCCAAACGCTTGTTCATCACCCACCTCCATGAAATCGGGCGTGTACCCAATGAATTTTGGGGCGCCCGCCACTACAACTTGGTTAAAACCCGCATCAAGCAGCTCAACCCCAACCTTCCCGTCTCTCGCGTCCAAATCGGTCAATTTTTTCCACTTTAAAACGGCTCCTTTCGGCTACTTATGTTATAGTTAAAAGAAGGGAGTCATCAGCATATGTCTGTCGAAAAAGCCACTTTGCAGCTTGCATCCATCCCGCGCACATCGACCCCGCTCCTGAAATTACTCTGGCGAGTCTACGCCTATCTGCGCCCCTATTGGAAGAAAGTTCTTGTAACTTATCTTTCTCTTTTCGCCATTTTGGCACTCAACACCCTCATCCCTCAGTTCATCCGCTGGATCATCGACACCGGTATTGACGGCAATCAGCCCACGGTCCTGACCTGGTCGGTATTAGCCCTCCTGGGACTCACGATTCTCAAAGGTGTTCTCAACTATTTTCAGGGCATCAGCAGCGAAATTGCCTCCCAAAACGTGGCATTTGACCTGCGCAATGCCATCCAATCCAAGCTCACCTCCCTCTCCTTTTCTTTTCACGATCAATCTGAAACCGGCGAGTTGCTCTCACGGGCTATTCAGGATGTTGAGCGTCTGCGTTTTCTGACCGGACGCGCCACGATCCGTATTCTGGATGGGTCTCTGTTGATCATCGCCACTGCGGTCGTCATGATTTTGATGGACTACAAACTCGGCATCCTGATTTTGCTCACCATGCCTCTGCT
>PHBS01000240.1 GCA_002841995.1 Chloroflexi bacterium HGW-Chloroflexi-8 | reverse complement strand
ACAAAATTGGGGGTGCCGTAGCCATCCACGTAGGGACGTCCGCGACGGCGAAAACCCGAGGAGTGGGCGAGGTAGGGTGTTCCCAGCCATCCGTTCTCAATGGCGCTCAAGGCCGCCTTGGATTCCCGGCTGAAGAGGTCAGAGATTTGTATGGAGAGCTGCTTTTTCTCTTGCCTGGCAACTTCGATCATCTTTGCGCCATCACAGTAAGAGCCTGCAATCGGTTTTTCACAGAGCACATGCTTGCCCGCTTTCAACGCAGCAACGGTCACTGGCATATGCAGGTTGTTGTGCAGGCAGACACTCACAGCTTGAACTTCTTTTTTATCCAAAAGGGCGCGAAAATCGGTGGTCCAAAAAGGGATATTGTATTTTTTGGCAATGGTTTCGATTTTTTGTGCATCACGATCTGCAATGGCAATGATTTTTACATTTGGCAAAGTGAGATAATTTTCAAGGTGCACCATTCCGATTTGGCCTAAGCCTATAATGCCAACATTTGCAATTTCGCTTGTCATGCTATCCTCGCCAGAATTTTTATTTTTTCTTGATGACCAATGGGACCGAGAAATACACGGTGGTGCCTTTGCCCAGTTCGCTGGTCAAAGCCATTTCACCGCCGTGCAGTTCGATCAGTTGTTTTGAGATTGAAAGGCCAAGACCTGTACCGTAATCTTCGCGATCATTGGATTTATCAACCTGAAAGAAGGCATCGAAGACTTTTTCAAGATCCTCTTCGGGGATGCCCTTGCCGGTGTCTTTCACATAAACGTATGCCATCGAATCCACGACAGTGGATGATATTTTAACACCACCTTTCGTAGTGTACTTAAGTGCATTTGAAAGCAAGTTAAGTAAAACTTGTTTCAAACGTATGGCATCACCATATACATTTTTCACTAGAGAGGATAGGTTGGTTTCTAGGTAAAGCCCTTTTGATTTATACGCGCTTTCGGTAATTAACACCACTTCATGTATGAGATTGTTGAGGTTGGTCGTTGAAATTTCGACCTCGTATTTTTTGTTTTCGAGCGAGGCCATATCCAGAATGTCGTCAATCAACGCCTTAAGGTGCTGACTGTTTTGATAGATGCATTCGATGTCACCGCGCAGATCGGGCGTCCAGTTCACTTCGCCGTAACTGCGAGGAGAGTTAATCATGGTTTCACTGAAACCGATGATCAAATTCAAGGGGGTGCGCAGTTCATGGCTAACATTTTGAACAAAGTTCTGCTTTACCGTCCGTGCAAGCTCGGCCTCTTCCCGGGCCTGGATCAATGATATGTTGGTGGCCGACAGGTATTTTTTATAGTCATTCAGATTGTTAACCAGTTTTTCAAGTTTGACTTCATTTTCGCGGATAATTTGTTCGTTTTGCAGGGCTGTTTGATAGCGTTTGTGATACCAGGTCAAATTGGAATGGATTTGACTCAAAATCAGTTCAAGCAGAATGGAGATGGAAATCAAGAGAAATAATGGAAAAGCCAGATTATCTAAAAAATCCCATGATTGATAGTGAATGTAAAAGAGGCTTACAGAAGCCACCACCACCAGTGCAATGAAAAATATCGATTGTTTCGTTTCAAGAAGAATGAGGGCAAACAAAATTGGGATGATGAAACTAAATAGGTAATGCGGGTCGAAATAGACAGTTAAGAGCACAAATATGGCACTGCCTTCTGAGAGACATAATGCCCAACTGGAAACGATTGGTGCTTTTTCCTTAAAATATAATGCGACTATAAATCCGACAAGATTAAGGCCGCATACGATCCAGATGGAATTATCAACCGAACTCAGGAGGACGG
>PHBS01000239.1 GCA_002841995.1 Chloroflexi bacterium HGW-Chloroflexi-8 | reverse complement strand
GTGTAGATAAAGACTCCGAATCACGTCTTCAATAACATCGATGAAAGTTGAAACCCGTAAACTGATTGTCCCTGGATAAGATAAGAAATATGGTGAAATGCCAAAATTTAAAGGTGGGGCCACCAAAACACCTGTTTCCTGGCTGATGGAATCTGCCAAAGCAAGTGGAATTTTGACATCAGTTAAAAGACTTAAAAAACCATGTTGTTCAGTTGCTCCAACCACCAGCATGATTATGTCATTGGTCTTAAGATAATTCTGAACATCCATCCAATTAAGTTCTTCTAAACGCATGCTAGTCTCCCGAATATAAAATAAGGTACTTTGATACCACATTTTATATCACCAAATTAATTTTCCCCCATTATATTTGCGTATTAAATAAAAAAAGTGGACCCAGAGGGATTCGAACCCTCGGCCTCCTCAATGCCATTGAGGCGCGCTCCCAGCTGCGCTATGGGCCCATTTATTCGTTGTTAAACCCTATTCTTACAAATCGAGGAACACCTCAGTGGACCTGGAGGGATTCGAACCCTCGGCCTCTTCAGTGCGATTGAAGCGCGCTCCCAACTGCGCTACAGGCCCTCTTTAGGGTTTTGAAATTCTACTCTGAAGGAGTTAATCCGTCAAGGAAATAATAATTACAAAGCAATTTCAATTAACCTGGTTCGTATAAATTAAATTTCCTTGGAAAATTATTACTTCTTTTCAACTGCGTAATTTCAAAGGTTTATGGCCGATGCTGGTAAGGTAATTTCTTGATGGGATATAATTTAATTTGTCACTTGATCAAGGAGTAAAAATGCAAAATATTAGGTATCAGAAACTTTTAAATTTGATGAAGATGGATGGCTATGATTTTATTGCCATAAATCCCGGCGTTACTTTTAAATATCTTACCAAATTGGATTTCCATTTAATGGAACGTCCGATTGTACTGATAATCAGCCAGACTGGCAAGAACGCTTTAATCCTCCCTGAACTGGAAGTGAGCAGAGCAAAAGAAAGTCAAATATTCGACTCACTTTTTCCATACGGTGACAACCCTGCCACATGGCATACATCATTTGACAATGCAGTCGATTCTCTCAAAATTAGCTACAAATCGATTGCAGTTGAGCCAAACCGTTTCCGCTTTCTAGAATATGAATATCTCAAGGAAAGTTGTCCCCTTGCACCCATTAAATCTGGTACTAGTCTTTTCGAGCAGCTTCGATTGATAAAAGAAATGGAAGAAATCGAAGAAATGGTCACTGCCGCCAGTATTGCAGAAACCGCTCTGGAGGCTACACTTGCAAGTATAAAATCGGATGTCACTGAAAAAGAAATAGCCTCAGAATTGGTACTTCAATGTCTCAGAGCAGGTGCAGATTCTGAGTTCCCATTTCCACCGATTGTGGCTTTTGGAGAAAACAGTGCCAATCCTCATGCATCCCCATCGGACCGTGAAATCCGCGATGGAGATGTAATTCTCTTTGATTGGGGTGTATATCACAATGGCTATGCATCGGATATCACCCGCTGTTTTGCTTTCAAAAAGATCGAACCGGAGATTCAGAAAATAGCGAACATCGTTTTATCTGCCAACGAAGCTGGTCGAGCAACAGGTAAACCGGATATGCAGGCCGGCCACATTGATCTAGCTACACGCAAAGTGATCGAAAATGCTGGCTATGGAGAATATTTTACACACCGGACTGGTCATGGTTTAGGAATGGAAGCGCATGAAGGTCCTTACATCTATTCCGAAAATGATTTATTAATGAAAGAAGGAATGACTTACACCATCGAACCTGGCATTTATCTTCCTG
>PHBS01000100.1 GCA_002841995.1 Chloroflexi bacterium HGW-Chloroflexi-8 | reverse complement strand
TAAATTGTTTTCACAGAAGAAAATTACTGGCAGTTTCCAAACACTCGCCTGATTGGCAGCTTCATGAAATGTTCCTTCATTCGTTGCCCCATCTCCAAAAAACGCAACTGCCACTCGTTTCTCTTTTCTCATTTGAAAACCCAATGCTGCACCTGTTGCCATAGGAATCCCACCACCAACAATCCCATTTGCCCCCAAAATACCAAGGGAGAAATCTGCAATATGTAATGATCCTCCACGACCTTTGCAATAACCGGGGCTTCGAGCTGCCAGCTCCGCCATCATATATTTTGGATCGCCACCCTTGGCAATCAGATGTCCGTGCCCACGGTGTGTACTGGTGATTACATCTTCGGACGTTAGCGCTAAACATACTCCCACAGCAGTGGCTTCCTGGCCTACGCACGAATGAATAAATCCTGGGATCAAACCCCCGCGTCGTTCTTCAATTGCCCTGAGTTCGAATTCACGAATGAGTGTCATCCTTCTTAATAATTCAGCTAAAAAACCTGGCTCATACATTTCCACTAATTTTTTTGGTTCAGATCCTGTCAGCATATTTTTCCTCTATTTCAAATTTATAAATCAGGCTGATTTTTTCCACAGCCTGTCAGCTTCTTTTTGAACTTTATTTCTTAAAGCCTGTGAATCGGCATTTAATACTTCCCCATCCAATTTTCGGAGTTTACCTGCAATCATAACGGTATCTACATCGTTTGCGTTGCAATATAACAATAATTGATCATACAAGTTATGCGCTTCTATTGGAGTGGGTAATTTAGGATTTACCAACATTAAATCCGCTTGCCAACCTTCTTTAATACAACCAACATTTTTCAAACCCAATGCATCTGCTCCACCGGCTGTTGCAAGATGCCAAACCTGATTTGCCGGCATGACTCTCGGATCACAATGAGAAGCTTTGTGGATCAGAAATGCCCCTCGCATTACTTCAAAGAAGTCGGTGATATAGCCATCTGACCCTAATCCAACTGTGACCCCTGCCTCTACTAACTCTGGCAATGGCGCAATTCCGCCACCAACTTCGCAATTGGATAATGGCATGTGTGTTACTTTAGCATTCCTGGCTGCCAGAAGTTTAATTTCGTTCTGGTCAATTTGTACACATTGAGAAACCAACATACCCGGACCCAATACACCGATTTGATCATAATATTCAATAGGTCTTAACCCATTTCGTTTTAACATTTCCTGAGGTTCATAATGACCTTCTGAACAATGCATGTGAGTGAGGACATTATTTTCCGCTGCCAACTCGAAAGTCCTCATAATAAAAGACTCAGAACATGTAAATGTTGTGTGGAAACACATTAATCCTGTTACCAAATTGTTCTTGGACTTGCTCAATTGGATCAAGTCGACATTTTCAGAAAGACCTAAATCGCCATTAGAATTACTGATTCTTTCCGTGGCTTCAAATGACAGGGTTCCTCGTATTCCCCATTTTTCAACAACCGGCAATTGTTTGATGAGTACACCAGGCAATGCGTTGGGCGCTTCAGTACAATCATAGAACGAAGTAACACCGGATCGAATCATTTGGAAGCAATTCCAATCCGTGGCTGCATTGATCATAACTGAATCAAGTTGATTCTCCACCAATGGCCACCAGAAATCCTCCAAAAAAGGCATAAAACCTGAAGGCGCTTTTGATAAAGGGATGCCATGGGCAAGAATTCCATATAGATGGGTGTGAGCATCGACAAATCCGGGCAATAACACTTGATCTGGTTTTTCTAAAATTTCATCTTCTGGAAATTTTCTAAGTAGTTCATCCCTGGAAGCAATTGAATCAATTTTATCACCCAGAACTCTTACACCAAACCCAATTTTTGGCAGCTCAAGCGGCGTTGTCACAAACCATTTTGGAAAGATTAATAATCCTTTTGTATCCATGCTATTTTTTATTTCCTCTAAAATCCTTGATTATTGTATTTGTTTCCATTCATCTGATTACAAAAAATTTGGTTGGCCGCATTGAAGAAAATTGCCATTGTGGTTGTGAGATACCAATTTACCCTCTGAAACTAATAATTTTCCTTTTACAACCGTCATTTCAGGGTAACCTGTAAGTTCCAGATTATTATATGGTGAATAATCGACATTTTCATGAAGTAATTTTTGATTGATCTTCATTTTCTTAACCGGATTAAAAAGTACAATATCTGCATCCGAACCTATTGCCAACGATCCTTTTCGAGGATATAAACCAAAAATCTTTGCCGGCTGTGTACTGCACAGATTTACCCAATCTTGTAAGCGAAGATGGTTATTAAGCACCCCAAACGTGTGGATTAATGGGTATCTTAATTCAATTCCGGGCAGTCCACCGGGCACCAATCGAAAATCGTTCAAACCAATTTCTTTTAATGGACGCAATCGGAAAGAACAATGGTCACTTCCGATCGTTTGTATCTTGCCATCCTCGATTGCATTCCAAATCTGGTACTTCTCAACCGGATCACGCAGTGGTGGTGAGCAAACAAGCCCTGCAGCATCAATTGCACTTGCTTCAATCATCTGAGATTTATCCAATAATAGATATTGGGGGCAAGTCTCTGCTAGTATTGTGATTTGATCTTGTTTGGCTCGGGATATTGCTTCAATTGATTGGGAAGTAGATAAATGGACCACATATAATAATACGTTTGATTCCCTGGCAATTTCTATACACTTTCGAACCGCTTCAATTTCAGCTGAGGCAGGACGGCTAAAAGGGAACCATTGGGGTGAGATCTTGCCTTCCTCCAATAACTTGCTTGTGGCTGCACGTATAATCTCATCATCTTCTGCATGAACCATGCAAAGTCCACTATAAGCGGAAATTGCATACATGACTTGTGAAATCTCTTTATAATTTAATTTCAAACCGTTATAGGTAGTGTAAATCTTAAAGGAAGTGATACCTTCACTCATCATTTCAGGAATTTGATTGAGCGTTTCGACGGATGAATTGGCTATGGTCATATGCAAGCCATAATCCAAATAGGATGATCCATCTGCTTCATCTTTGCGAAATTCCAGTGCTTCCTTCATCGATTGCCCGGGCAATGGTTCCACAAAATCGATAACTGTCGTTGTACCTCCACAAGCCGCAGCTAAAGAACCTGTTTTCCAATCATCACTGGTAACTGCGGTTGCAGTTGGCATTTGAAGATGAACGTGAGGATCAACTCCACCTGGTAAAACCAGGAGTCCATTTGCATCGATGACTTCTTTTCCTTTGAGGGCATCTCCCCAGGCAGCAATTTGTTCTCCTTGAATTGCAAGATCGGTTTTAATTATTTCTTCAGGGGTAACCAATAATCCATTTCGAATGACTAAATCATACTCAGTCATCTTGACCCTCACCAATTTCGCAAATAATTTGTACCAATCCGTTTTTCTCAAAACTCAATTCGTAGCCATTATGAATGGAGTTCAATGCAAGAGAATTTCCATCCAGAATAGCACTGTTTATTTTTAGTCCAAAAACTCTGAGTTGTGTCTCACCCGAATTTTGCTCAAAATTTACAAACAGGTTTGATTTTGTTTTTTGATAAGAGACGTGTATACTTTGCCGATCTTCATCCTCAATGATGGTTTCAGCACTACGTATGGGAGCAAAAATCTCAATCGTACGCTTATTGGTGACTTCCTGTTCGACAAAATCAATGTCCGGCCCATATGGAATAATCGATCCTTCTCTGACCCATAAAGGTAGTGTTTCTAAAGGAGCATCTACCTTTAACCAAATTCCACCTTCAATCATTTCTTTTGTCCAATAATCTATCCAGGTTCCATCGGGTAAATAAACATCAACAATGTGTTCATGAGTAAAAACCGGTGCAACCAGGAAACTTTCTCCAAACATATATTGAAGATCCAACCTTTGCGTGTTTCGATCTTCCTGAAACTCTAAAAGCATAGGCCGTACCATTGGTAAACCAGTTCGACTACTGATAACTGCCTGACTATATATATATGGTAATAAACGATATCTAAGTTTCAAATACTTCTTCGAAATGCTCTCTGCTTCTTCACCATAAGTCCAAGGTTCGCGGGCTTGTTTGCCATGCGCCCGGATGTGTGAAGAGAAGACACCAACCTGTAACCAACGGATGTAAACTTCAGCATCTTTGGGGTAAGTATCTTTGATCGAATCATTATAGGATTCCTTAAAATCCACATTATAAGTGTCATCAAAAAAATGAGGGGAATAGTCGAACCCACCTACATCGTGACTGCAAAACGGGATTCCGGATAAACCATAACCGATCAACGCTCGAACCTGGCAGGAGAGTTGATCCAAAGTGGAGTAGCTATCTCCTCCCCACTGGACAGGATACCTTTGAGATCCAGCGTATGCGGACCGACCCCAAACTAACCCGCGGCCAAATTTTTTCTTAGACAACTCAAAAGCCGTTCGATTGTACAGAAGTGGGTAGATATTATGCATTTCAAGTCCGGAACGCCCATCATGGTAGAGTGCCTCGATGGGTGCTTGTTCACCAAAATCGGTCTTAAACACGGATACTCCCATATCATGGAGTATTTCCAATTTGGATTGCCACCATGCAATCGCCTTTGGATTCGTAAAATCAACCGCCCCTAAATCGTTTCCTGAGAATGCTTCAACAACCGGGCTAATGTCGCCACTTTCTTTTTTAATAAAGAACCCAAGTCCTTTTCCTTCGAGATATAAGGGAGAACCTTTCGGAACATAAGGATGGATCCACAAGCATATTCGTATACCTTGCGCTTTCATCCACTGTATCATAGTGGCCGGATTTGGAAATTGTTCCTCGTCCCACTCATAACTGCACCATGGACCCTCACCCATCCACCATGGGTCCAGGCTTAGCACATCACATGGGAACCCACGCTTACGCATTTCTTGGATAACCGATTCCACTTCCATTCTTGAACGAAAACCTGCTCGTGAAATCCAAAAACCAAAAGACCACTTTGGCGGGACCGGAGCAAAACCAGTAAGTTCAGAATAACGCTTCAAGATGTGCTTGAATGAAGGTCCGTAAATCAGAAACATGTCCAATTGAGAATCTTCAATATGGACCGAGTAGGTTATTGTTGATTCACTTCCCATCCGAAAAAGCATTGGATAAGATGAGTGAATAAATAGACCGTATCCTGTACTGGATAATAAAAAAGGTACATTTTTATAAGACCGATAACTGCTTACATTTCCGCTATCAACCGCCCATAACGGAATTTCCTGGTTCCATTTATCCAATGAGGTGAATTTTTCTCCCAATCCATAAAAGGATTCGCCCGGTCGAACCGAAACACTTTCGCGAATGTAATGTTTGTTATTTTCACCAAGATCATAACCACTAGGTGCTACTTCAAATCCAGGACCATAAGCCCGATCATCGGTCCTCTCGCTAAAAAACACATTCCCAAATCCGGGTCGGGGATCATCGAATACGGTGATCTGCCAGGTGCGGGGGAATTCCACCCGCAGCCTGTCAGTCACCAGAGTAACAAGTTCTTCAGATTCTAGTAAAACAAATTTATATGGAGGAAAAGTTGTCTGCAAAAGAATGTCTGAAGGGGACTCTTTTAAACCAAAGGCATTCATTCGAAAACGAATGACATCTGCCTGGATGACATCAACATAATAATCAATCAAATCCCCATTAGCTAATTCACAAGAAAAAATGATCCCTTGAGGTGAACTCTGGTAAGTTAACCATTTACGAATGAAATAACGTGGTGAATAAACATTTCTTACATCTAATGGGGCTGCAATGGAATTCCAATCAATTTGCTTATTCATCCAATTTATTTCCTTTTAGAAAACGGGTGGGGTAATCACTGAAATCCATTTGACAGTGTTATTTGAACCACAGATCATTCTGGTCAGGTCTTTACCACGAAATGTAATTGAATCACCTGCCGACAGAATATAATCTTCGTCACCTAATCCGACACACAAAACTCCTGATAAAACATGGATCATTTCTTCAGTTTCACTGTTCAAAGAACGAACAATATTTTCATTTCCGGGTTTCAAAGATCCTAATACAGATACAAAGCTTCCGGTAAGATCAGGTGTCAACAGTTCATAAGAGACGTTTGACTCTTCTAACTCAATATGGGAACGTTCCGATGATCGAACAACAGGGGAACGGTTTTCACCTTCTGCCATAAAATATAGCATCGGAACATTTAATGAAGTTGAGATACGTCGCAACGAATTCAATGAAGGATTCGAAATTCCTCTTTCAACTTGACTCAAAAAAGCCGCTGTGAGTTGGGTTGTGCTGGCCAAATCCCTTAAGGACAGATTCAATTCTGTGCGTCTTTTTTTTAATCGCTGCCCAATAAGCGAATTCTCCATAAAACTTACTCCACAATTTGATATCTGGATGGGTTTATATATAAAATGTCATGTTCAATTCTTGATTTTTGAAAGAAAAATCTTGGTTTGAAAGCCTAGATACTTTACAGTGTAAAGTCTCCCTTTACATTGTAAAGGATAACATAACCATCAAGTTATTTCAACTATTTTTAAGAATTCAGATTAAGTTAGCGTAATTATGAAATTAAATGTTATTAAAATTCATAATTGGATTTGTTTCAATGAAACGTTTAATGAGTAGGTTTCTTATTCTTCCGATACCACTGAATATAGCGCCTCCCGGCAATGTCATTGTTCACTAAAAAATCCATGGCACGGACCGTTTCGACCAGACCGATTGTATGTGGGTTTACAAGCGCAGAATTTAATCCCCAAGGGATTGCGCCAATTAAATATGCCAAATCCACTACCGTTGGTTTGGGCATTCCGAACCCAGCGTTCCCAATACCCAGGATTGTTGCAACACCAAATCGATCCCGGTAAGCCTTCAGGGATTCCAGGGTAATTTGAAAAGATTCTGGCTCAGCAGCGGAAGCAAGCACTACGCCATCCATCAGTATACGATCACGTGAAATACCAAATCCCTCACAGGTTTCAATAATAATATTCGCCTCATATAATCGTTCGTCGACAGTTTTTGGTAACCCATACTTGTCACCGATTGGCATACCAACCAGTACTGCATCAAATTTCTTGGCAATCGGTAAAATTATGTCCAAGACCTCTTTTTCTGCCGTAACGGAATTTATCACTGCATTAAAAGGTTTTAATTCAGTCAAAGCGGCTTCAAGTGCTTGAGGGTTTCGTGAGTCCAATGAAATTGGGCAACCAACTTCCTTATTGAGTTGGTGAACAATGCGAGGTAAAAGATCGACCTCATTTAATTCCGGATGGTAAATTAGAATATCCACCATATCCAGACCACTTTGGTAACCAGCTCTGGCTAAATCGATCAAACCACCTACCTCGTTATGAAATAACTGATCAAATATTTCAGGCAATTGATCCAGGACTCTTAATTGATCATTGATTAATACCGTCGGCAATCCAGTTCCGATTAAAGTCTCGCCATTTGGTGCAGTCAAACATACAGTCATGATCGACAGAACTCCTTTTCAAAATAGATCTTAAACATCGTTTAGTTTTTGGAATACCTTAAGTATTCTCAACCAAATCAAAATAGGAAATGATCCGTAGGACCACCAAAGGCACCGAATCTCCATACTAACCAGGCAACAAATGCAGCAATCAGGAATAAAGTAAAGAATATTAAAACGCCATAATCCAGGGGACTTAAAATTGATTCGTGCAAGTACGTCCGGTCAGGATCACCAGAAAAGGCTTTGGACTGCAAAACAATTTCAAGTTGTTGTGACTGAACCATTGCTCCTAAAATAAGTGGTACAGCAACCTTAGCATAAACACTGACCCTTTGAATTATGTTCATTTTTTCCATGGCAAGACCACGCAAGCGTTGAGCTTGAATTATATTGCCAATTTCGCTAAACAACAAAGGAAAGAAACGCAATGTTGCCGAGAATATAAAAGCAAGTTTATAAGGGACTTTAGCCCTGACCATTCCAACAATAATATTATCAAGATCCGTTGTAAAGATTACTAACGGTACCACGAGTACAATCGTTAAGGTCTTAAAGATAGCATTGATCCCATACCAAAATCCCTCTGCTGTAAAATTTAATCCACCAATTATCCACCAGTTTTTTGGGATGGAAAAAAGTGTTGTTAAAGTTTCTTTTCCAGTGAGGGACTTCACCTGTGCGATGTTAAAAAAACCATGAGTTGCCAATAAAAGAATATAAAACGGGATCATGATCAATAGAATGGTTCGAATAAATTTCATTTTGACACCGCTGACGAAACATGCGATCAGGATTAAGAAAGCTAACACAAGCTGAACAACGGGACTTTCCCACATGAGTGCGATTATGGTAAGAACTAACATCATATAAATTTTCGGTCGAAAATCTAGCCGGGTAAAAATTGAATCTCTTTCAACTGTCTGAAATTTCATACTCATACAGCACCACCCTTTGTTGGGAAACACTGAGCTAATTCATTTGGGGGAATATTGACTGCCAAACCATATAAATGAATATAATAATTCGAGTGTCTTCAATTTTTATCAATAATTAAGGAAGGTAATTCAATAATGACTAAATGGATTGATTTTTGTTCGAGTAATTGGGATCGAATCGAACGAGACTGGACCAGCTGGTGGAATGGGACTCTACAGAGGCCAATTATCGTAATTGAGTCAATTTCTCCGCAATCCAATTTGACTCTATCGGACATAAAACCGCATTTAACACAATTTGGTTTTGAAGAACCTGTTGGACCGATTTTATCCAAAATCGAACAAAACTTAAATAAACTGGACTATTCTGGAGACGCATTTCCACGTTGGCACCCGAATTTTGGGACAGGTTTCGTAGCATTATTGCTTGGGTCAAAACCCGAATTCATTGATGGAACGACCTGGTATCATCCTGCCGAGCCAGAAAGTTTTCTTACTTTAGATGAAAAAATAGATCCGAATAATCCCTGGTTAATTCAAATGGAAAAATTTATCGCTTTTGCAAATTCTAATTGGCGAAAATTTGTGTTAGGTCATACCGATATTGGTGGAAACCTCGATTTATTAGCCAGTTTACGGGGATCCCAGAAAACATTATTCGATCTTGTTGAAAATCCGATGCAAGTTAATTCTTGGTTAACTCAAATCACCAAAGTATGGCTTAATTTTTTTAATTTCTTCGAATCTTACATTCCAACATTACAAAATGGACAATCGGGTTGGGCACCTATTTGGGCACCTGGAAGAACTTATATGCTACAGTGCGATTTTAGTGCGATGATTTCACCCAAAATGTTTGAAAAATTTGTTGTGCCTGATTTACAATCCTGCTGTGATCATATTGATTACCCTTTTTACCACCTGGATGGACCGGGTGCCATAAGACACATTGATTCATTAATAAAAATTGAGAAATTAAAAGGCATCCAGTGGATACCCGGTGCAGGAGCACCACCCGCAGAGGAGTGGCTTCCATTACTGGAAAAGATTCGCAACGCAGGTAAATTATGCCAATTATTTTGCTCACTTGAAGGAGCTATTAAGATCGCTCAGTCAATTGGAGGGCAAGGATTCGCTTTTTGCATCGGTGATGGAAGATTCTCAACACCGGATGAGTCCCAAAAGTGTCTTGATTATTTTTTGTAATCTGGCTAGTTTCTCCTGGATCAGTTTCACCAATATATTGCAGTAAAAGTTTTTTAAATTTATGAAAACAGTTTGAATTTTGAATTTCCCAGAATTCCAGAAGGTTTTCGATTGTGCAATATAAATATGTAGCTCAAGAGAAGATCACATCTAATCTGATTGAAATGGTAAAATTTTATTGAAGTGTTTGCTAATTAACAGTTCAAACGTAAGAATGGAGAAATCGGAGAATCTGCTTGTGACCTGGATAATTGAATGTCAGAATTCCCTGATATTCAAAGAGTGCATGATCTTATTCAATTTTGTTAAAAACTTGCAGTCGTCAAGTAACACTTGACAAAAAAAATTGTATATAATATTTAATAATCAAATTTTTATATTCTAAATTTTCCATTCGCAAAATATCTGAATCCTTTTTCCAAAAAAATTTATTTCTAATTACATAAGTTGAGGGATTATGGCAACAAATTATAGCCCTGGTATTCAGTTAAAAAAAATCAGGAAAGAACGGGGGCTGAGCCTCAGGGAAATTGCTAGGCAGACTGATCTGACTGCTTCATTCTTAAGTCAGGTTGAACATGGCATTTCTAACGTATCTCTCGATTCCCTCGTCCGTATTGCTGAAGCGCTGGAAGTTCCTTTGATGTATTTCCTGGAGGAAATTCCTGTTGAGATTGATGATTTGAAAGCTCATATCGATCCAGAGCCGTGCGAAGATATTGACAGGACAAATTTATATTCGCCGGTTGTTCGGGCAGGATGTCGTCCCCGTTTAATTCTTCCCCCTTCTGGAATTGAATATCAGTTACTCATTCCGGATCTCAGCCACAAACTGGAAGCCGTCATTGGCAGATTATCTCCTGGAACAAATAACGTTGCTCGAAGGCTTCGAGCTGAAACAGAAGAGTTTATCTATGTTTTAAGTGGAGAATTATTGATTGGGTTGGGTGAGGATGAGTACGTTTTAAAGCCAGGTGATTCAATTAATTTCAAGGGCGAATTACTAACAAAATTAGCATGCGCATCTATCGATCGGGAAGCATCCTGGATTTCAGTCATCACGCCACCTGTATTCTAAACAGGAAAAATATTGTCTTGAAATCACTTCAAAACATTGGTATTAAATCAATTTTCTTTTAATTTTCCACTTTTTTCTTGGAAGGGATATTTGATATTTTTCCTGACCAGGAGATCCAATCGTACAAATTCTTAAAAACCTGTCATTTAATTTTTAAACGACACTATTTCCAAATTCAATTAATTTGGTATTGAAAATTCGAAAATAAAGGCTAAATCTCGGAGAATGATGGAAGAAAATTTCAATTTAAATAAATTTTCGAAACAATTTATTGACGACCATAATCAGGAAGCAAAAGAAGTTTGGGATTCGTTTCATCAAGGTAAGCCAATCCGACCACCCATGGCAATTGGCACGAATACGCAATTTTTCATCTTTAATAATTCACTAAATCCTGGAGGAAAAACCAGCTTTCACGACTACTTAATGAACGCCAGAACCATGTTGGATTTCAATCTCAAATCAATGGTATGGCGGATTGAAAATATCGCTCAATTTTGTGATGACCAGATCGAATTACCGGATCAATTTGAAATAAAAATTGATTTTCAAAACTTTGAAGAAGCATCCTACTTTGGTGCTCCGATTGAATTCTTAGAAAACCAAGTTCCAGACACACGCCCAATTCTGGCTGGAGACAGGAAAAATGCTCTGTTTGACTTGCCATATCCAGACCCGATGTCCGCTGGTTTTTATCATACAGCAAGCCTTCATTATGAAGCGATACTTACCTATTTGCAAAACAATCCAACGTTTCTAGACAGACCGGTAATCTTACAACCCTATGGTTTTTGGACCGGAGGTTTTCTCACATTAGCAATCGCATTAAGAGGTTTTGAATTTTTAACTGATCTGATTGAAGATGAAGCGTATGCCTATTCTTTATTAAATTATCTCTTTCATGGCATTCTTGCCAAAGTTGAAGCTTACCATAAATTATTTAACCTTCCATTCCCTGGACCCGAATTATTTTTTACCGACGATGCCATCCAATTAATCTCATCAAAGATGTTGAGAAAATTTCTTTTACCACTTTATCAGACTTATAAATCTAAAATTACCACAGCTGACCATATAAAAATGCATTTATGTGGCGATGCCAGCCGACACTTTAAATTGCTACGTGATGAGCTTGGAGTCTATGATTTTGAAACGGGTTTTCCGATAAATTTTACAAATCTTCGTAAAGATTTAGGTCCGGATGTTACAATTCATGGAGGTCCAAATATCATGATTTTACGGGATGGCTCCGCACAAGATGTACAATTGGAAACCCGAAGAATATTAAGATCTGGAATTCTGGATGGCGGCAAATTTGTGTTAAGAGAAGGAAATAACCTTGCTCCTCACACACCATTTGAAAATTTGGCCGCCATGTACCAGGAAGTAAAAAACAAAGAATACAACTATTAAGTAAATTTCCCTACAAGCAATTTTATCTGGAGGAAAAATGAGTCTCAAACACCCCACCTTATTTATCACACATCGCGGTGAACGGCACCAACAAGCAGCTTTAGCTTCTGCGCCTACAGAATTAGATATCACAATAAAAAGGTCTCCAACCAAAGAAGAAATTATTTCTTTACTTCCAGGAAAGGAATTTCTGATTACAGAACGATCTGGCCAGATCGATGCTGATATTATTCAGGCTGGAAAAGATCTGAAGTTGATCCAAAGGCTGGGGTCTATGACTTATGACATCGATTTACAGGCAGCAAAAAAAGCAGGCATCCCTGTCAGCTTTTTGCCTGTTCAGAGCTGTATTTTGGTTGCAGAACACATGATTATGCAGATTCTAGGTTGTACTAAGCGTGTGAGAGAAATGATAGATGTAACTTTGTCTGCTGATGATTTTGGAAATGAATCAAAGCTATGTGATGAAGATTACTTTGCTTACAATTGGTCAAATAGAATCGGAATACGAGGAATGTGGGGATCGACGATTGGGATCCTTGGTTTTGGTGAGATTGGTGCAGAGGTAGCGCGTAGACTTTTAGTTTATGGATGCAAAGTATTGTATAACAAACGAAATCCTCTGCCGGAGAATGCAGAAAAAGAATTGAATGTCCAATATGCATCCTGGGATGAATTGGTTTCAACCAGCGACATTGTCTGCATGTTATTACCGTATTTTCCAGAGACTGCCCAATCGCTGAGCGATGAGTTCTTT
Source organism: Chloroflexi bacterium HGW-Chloroflexi-8 (assembly GCA_002841995.1). GTDB lineage: Bacteria > Chloroflexota > Anaerolineae > Anaerolineales > Anaerolineaceae > UBA6170. Next base: position 2,163 of record PHBS01000100.1, on the reverse strand, counting down.
CAAAGCATGAAAAAGGGTAGCATTTTTGTCAGTTGTGGCGGAAGCGGTGTGGTAGACGAACTGGCTTTGAAGAATGCTCTTGAATCCGGCCACTTATACGGTGCCGCATTGGATACTTTTACATATGAACCCATTGCAAAAAACGATCCATTGCTTTCCATTGCAAAAAACCCGCTAATGAATTTGATTCTGACCCCACATACAGCTGCAGGTACTGGCTCAATAGGATTTGCACCTGGTGAAGAAAGACTTGGAGATTACATTAATTTAATCCGAGTGATCAATGGAGGAAAGATCATTGGTCAGCTAGTATAAGTTAGCAGGATTCAATGATTACTTCCTATGGAAAACGCCATGTTTTCTATCGAACCCAATCTAAATACAATCGTGAGATAAACTACGAACATTTTTCGAATTGATCATCGGTCAACATTAATTTTGGATGACTTCATAAATCGTTGCTGAATTATCTGTTTGATCACCAAAGACGATATTTAATTGCCCCTGACTGGTCATTTCCGCAAATTTATCTATTCCTTCAGCGGAGTAATAGACTCGTTCCAATCCAGAAACGATGATGTACCTGACATGATATTTTTTCAGGAATTGGTTTGCAGCATCCATATCCGTTGTATTATAGAAATCGACAACTTCCTGGATTCGTTTATCAAAAATTGATCCATCCAATAAGGAATTGTGTTGGCGGGTGTGCCAGCTCCATCCAATCACAGAGGGTAACCCAGTGTGAATTGCATAACGAGCACCCCAACGATATTCAGTTGTATGTCCTTCAACGATGACAGGCGATCCGGATATATTGTCCTGCATAAATTGGATTCCAGCATAATCCATGCTTAAATCAATTTCCCGCCCATCATCAGAATACACTGCCGGTAGTAGGTCCGGATTGATTAATTTATCTCCGAGCATGAAGAGAGAACCATCCAATGATTTGACTGGATTTTGTGTTGATGGCCAACGATCGTTAATTTTCTTGCCTGTCGCGATAAAAGGATACACCAGTGCCAATAGAACCAATAATTGAAGCACAACCACCCAGCCAACTCTCCTCAATGGTCTCCATTCTTTCAATTTCTTGAAAATCTCGAGAGCTGCAACACTTAATGCAATGCCTAATATGAACCATGCCTCCAAATACATGCGGAACACCATATTGGAACGACCAACATCACCTTTCAGAACTAAAACCTCCACTACAAAGGTGATCCCATAACCAATTGCAAATAAAATCCAAATCAAACGTCGATATTCCGATACGTCTTTCTTCAAAAAAATGATGTAACCCCATAAAAGGATTAATGGCAAGCCCAGAGCCAAAATCTGATAATCATTTTTCCATAATAAAACCATCCCAAAAATTACGACCGCGATGACAGAAATTGGAATGAGGGACTTTACGGATGTTTTTTCAAACCAGAGTGACCGTGCTTTTTGGTAATCTTCTTTGAGTTCAAGGATTAATAATGAAAACATGATAAATAATGAAAGACCAAAAACTACGAAGTAATCCTTAAGCGGTGTTCGAAGACCTTTCCATATTTCAACCCCTATATATTCTGTCTTAAACCAATGTGTGAAAGGTGAATACAAAATCATCGTCAGGATCACAAAGGAAAGACAATAAATTAGTATAGATTGTAATTTCTGTCTTATTTCGGAATTCCTTTTTTTAAGAATTATCCAGGTCATCACCAAAACTCCCAACCCAATAAATGTTGGAAAATCCCAGGTGTGAAGTGCACGGAAACTGCCGATAAATAATGAACCAAGGAATAAAGTTAAGATGCGCTCCCACCATTTCTTAGAGAATATGGGATCTAAAATCATATTTAGACACCATGCCAAAGCAAGTGCATAAAATGGCATGGTCAGAAGATGCGGATGTAAATCAGCGTATAAGAATGAAAAATATGGAAATTCAGCGATAGGCGTGTCGGGTCCATCATGAAGAATTGGCCTCGAAGCTGCAAAGTACCATTGCCCGGCGTCTCCCGGTAGTTCTGCTTCACCGGAAAGTACTCTACTGGCTCCGGATATTACCGCCACCAGGCTATTTTCCGAACCATTATTCTGAACAATATTGGATACCTGTGGAAGATTCTTCCAAAGGATTTTGATTTCATAAAAATTCCCAAAGAACAA
>PHBS01000099.1 GCA_002841995.1 Chloroflexi bacterium HGW-Chloroflexi-8 | reverse complement strand
CGACAGCAGTCAGGTATCTGATCGAACAGGGGCGAAAGCAGATTGGGTATATTGGCGGACCTGCAAACTCGCTTTCCAACCATCGTCGTTTGCAGGGATATTTACATGCTTTGGAAGCAGAAAACCAATCTTCTGAGTTGGGGTTAGTCGATGATAATGTTCCAAATACAGAAGGCGGTTGGCTGGCTGCGTTAACCTTGTTGGTGAAAAAACCTAATTTGGATGCGATTTTTGCTTTCAATGATTTGATGGCTGTCGGTGCAATGCAAGCATTACAGGAAGTAGGTAAGCAAATCCCTGCGGATATTGCCATCATTGGTGTAGATGATATCCCATTAGCAACCATGGTTCGCCCACAACTATCCACTCTACATGTAGGTCTACAAAACCTGGGACAAATCGCCATGCAATCGCTTCTTGATTTGATATCCGGTTCTAAAGAATCGACATCATTAAATGTGGATCTGGATTTGTTTTTGCGGGATTCTACTTAAGGATTATGGAAAGCTGATCTTTATTATTAATTGACTTTTTTAGATACGAAAGGGTTGTTCTATGAGTAAAAAACTAAATATTCCTGCTTCAGGCGCATTGGATCTCTTGTCTTTAGGTGCATTGGTACATCGCGTTGATCCGGGCATCGTTCCATTTCGCAAGTCTACCCAATGGAGTGTGCATGTTAGTGGTGGTGAATTTAATGTAGCTGCTAATTTAGCGGATTGTTTCCAGATGAAGACTGGTATTGCTACGGCGATGGTTGATTATCCCATTGGAGAGTTGATTGCGGAACGAGTGCGGGCAATGTCTGTTCAACCAATTTACAAACACTTCAGTCATAACGGGGTTAATGGCCCAAATATGGCAACTGTTTACAGCGACCGTGGGTACGGCATTCGCCCGCCAATGGTCTTTTACAATCGCTCCAACGAAGCTGCTGCCCGATTAAAACCAGGTGATTTTGATTGGAATACTATTTTTTCGAGCGGTATCCGTTGGTTTCATAGTGGTGGAATTTTTGCTGCCTTGTCCGAAACAACCGGTGAGTTGATTATTGAGGCAATGCAGGCTGCCAAGGCAGCTGGTACGGTTACATCATTCGATCTAAACTACAGGGCAAAGCTTTGGAATATTTGGGGTGGTGAAACCAAAGCCCAATCCGTTATCCGTCGAATTGTCGAAAATGTGGATGTTCTGGTAGGGAATGAAGAAGACCTGCAATTAGGCCTTGGCGTTAAAGGACCTGATATCACCGCAAAATCTAAATTAGACTCATCTGTGTTTTTTGGAATGATCGATCAGGTCACAGAAAGATATCCACAAATAAAAATTATCGCAACCACTCTACGTGAGGTTCATTCATCCAACCGCCACAGTTGGGGGGCAGTCGCCTGGATAGAAGGACAGTCTTACCAATCTCCCCTGGTTGAACTGGATGTCTACGACCGCGTCGGCGGTGGAGACGGTTACGCATCTGGCTTCATCTATGGCTTATTAACCGGAGAACAGCCTCAGCAGGCTGTCAATCTGGGATGGGCACATGGTGCTTTGTTGACCACTTATCCCGGGGACACAACCATGGCAACCGTGGATCAGGTTAAGGCATATGCAAAAGGCGGTTCTGCACGTATCCAACGTTGAGGCAAAACGATATAATTAAAATGATCTAATAATCCAGTCTGATTCAAATGTTGTAATGCAAATTTTTCCAGGATGATTAGATTCAATCCAGTTTCTCAGGAGACCCTCATGTCTGACCTTGTAAATTCCCCTGCCTGGCAATCGCTTTTGCAGCATTATCAAAACATGAAAGATATCCAAATGCGCGATTTGTTTGCTTTTGATCCGCAGCGATTTGAGCATTTTTCATTGCGCATAGATGATATCCTTTTTGATTATTCAAAAAATCGCGTGACGAATGAAACCATGGGTTGTCTTTTTGCACTCGCCTACCAGGCGGGTTTAAAACAAAAAATCGAGGATATGTTCAATGGAGAGAAAATCAACACCACAGAAAACCGGGCAGTCTTGCATACCGCATTACGCAATCTTTCCAATAAGCCTGTTCTTGTAGATGGTAAAGACGTCATGCCGGATGTAAACCGAGTTCTGGTAAAAATGCGAACCTTTTCAGACAGCATCCGATCCGGCAAATGGAAAGGCTATAATGGAAAACCGATCAGTGACATTGTCAATATTGGCATCGGCGGCTCTGATCTGGGTCCCAAAATGGTTTGCGAAGCACTCAAACATTATGGTCACCCCAATCTGAATGTTCATTTTGTCTCCAACGTCGATTCAACCGACCTGGTTGAAACCCTGAAAAACTTAAAACCTGAAACCACTATATTTCTGATAGCTTCAAAAACCTTCACCACTCAGGAAACGATGACCAATGCTTACTCTGCCCGGACTTGGTTGCTGGAAAAAGCCAGGGAAGAAAGTGCAATTGCAAGGCATTTCGTTGCTATGTCGACCAATACCGCCGCCGTCCAAAAGTTTGGAATCGACCCCCAAAATATGTTCGAGTTTTGGGATTGGGTAGGTGGCAGATATTCACTCTGGTCAGCCATTGGGCTGTCGATTGCGATTTATTTAGGGATGGAGAATTTTGAATCCTTGCTGGGGGGTGCTCACAGGGTTGATCAGCATTTTAGAACTACTCCCTTAGAGAATAATATTCCGGTAATCATGGCGTTATTGGGAATCTGGTACAACAACTTTTTTGATGTGCATTCACATGCCATTCTGCCTTATGATCAGTATCTGTCCGCTTTCCCTGCCTATTTTCAACAGGGAGATATGGAGAGTAATGGAAAAAGTGTTAACCACCAGGGAGAATGGGTGGATTACGCTACTGGACCGGTGATTTGGGGACAGCCGGGTACGAATGGTCAACATGCTTTTTATCAACTGATTCATCAGGGTACCCAATTAATCCCTTGTGATTTTATCGCGGCAGTTAACAGTCAAAATCCGCTCGGCGAACATCACCAAATCTTGTTGTCAAATTATTTAGCTCAAAGCGAAGCTTTGATGAAAGGTAAAGCCACGGAGGAAATTGAATTTGAGTTGGCAGACCAGGTTATGTCGGATGAACAACGAAAAATCCTGATCCGGGCAAAAACATTCACTGGAAATCGCCCATCCAATTCTTTCCTCTATCCAAAATTAACCCCTAAAGTTTTGGGGGCATTGATTGCGCTTTATGAACATAAAATATTCACCCAGGGAGTCATCTGGAATATCAATTCGTTTGATCAAATGGGTGTGGAACTGGGTAAGCAATTGGCGAAAAAGATTTTACCGGAACTGCAAGATGACCGGGTTGTAGATAGCCATGATTCCTCCACCAATGGGTTAATCGATACAATCAAATCACTTCGAGTATGATTAACGAATGCTGGAAAAGTAAATTATTGCAATAGCGAACCCACACCTAATCGAATCAAAACAGTTTTTAAAATATCTACCGCCTGCCAGTATTCCCGGATGTTTATATGTTCATTGGGTGTATGGTCAAGGGTTGAGTCACCTGGACCGTATGCCACCACCGGACATTGCCATTTTGGCATAACAATATTCATATCGGACGTTCCACTTTTGTTAACAAAACCCGGTAATCCCCCACCGGAGCGAATGGCACCTAGAAAAGCCCTTGCAAGCGTAGAATTCTTATCAGCTTTAAAGGCTGGTATACCTGGATTACTGGTTGAAACCTGAACATCCTGCATTTTTCCCAACCAATCATTTACCCATATTTTTGGAGTGATACTCTCAGGCAGTCGTGTACTGATCACCATTTCTGCCTCCATTTCGAAGTCCTCCGCTTTTCCATCCATTTTTACTACGCTTGCCAGGATCTGATCAAACATGCTTTTACCATCATTAAATTGATTGACCTGGAATCGTAATTGCTGCCAGTTTTCCAATAAAATATCGCAGGAACTTTTGCCAATTGAACTATGGGTTTTCGATTTTTGAACGCTTAAAATGGAATTCTGAACTCCTTTATAACCCAGGGTGATCCGGTTCCATTGACTGGGCTCACCAATGATCACGAATTTCGGTTGGTATTGATCACAAATAAACCTGGCACCGTTTGATTCGCCTTCCTCATCCATTGCGCCAATTACAATCAACTGCCAATCAGAGTGTATGGAGACTGCTGCAATTGCATCGGTAAATGCCGCCAGAGAACCTTTGGCGTCCACAGCACCTCTGCCGTACAGAACATCCCCTTCCTGATAAACTTGAATTTCTCCTGGGACCGTATCGATATGCCCCAGCATCACGATCTGGTTTGGTCCATTTCCTTTGATCCCAATGACATTCCCAATTGAGTCGGTTGTAGATTTATCAAACCCGATCATCTCCATTTTTTGCACCAGAAAATCTGCTGCATTTTTTACGGATCCTGTCGGGCTGTAATGGGACAAAAGTCCAACTAGTGTTTCATTATTGTTTTCCATTTTTTATTCTTCCACCAGCACTTCTTCCAGTGCTGCAATCACAAGTTGGATTTGTTCTTTGTTGATCACCAATGGGGGCAGAAAACGTAACACCGTCAGCCCGGCTGGCAGAACAAGAACGCCATGATCTGCGAGTTTCCGGATGGTTGGTGCAACTTTTTGTTTCAATTCGATTCCGATCATCAAACCCATTCCTCTTAATTCACGGATTAATGGACTTTTAATTTTCCTCAGTTCCTCCATAAAATAAGACCCCATTAATTCTGCATTTTGTATTAACTGTTCTTCGCTCAGGATTTTTAATGTTTCCCGGGCTGCCGCACACACCAGGGGATTACCACCAAATGTTGATCCATGAATACCAGTTTCAAACTTACCGAGCTTTTCATGAAGGAGAGTGGCACCCATTGGTAAGCCGCCGGCAATTGATTTCGCTACACATAGGATATCCGCTTCAACCGGAAAATGATCAAGTGCAAATAACTTACCTGTTCTACCAAATCCTGTTTGCACCTCATCGATGATCAGCAAAACGCCATGTTGGTCGCATTTGGAACGTACTGCTTTCAAATATTCACCATCAATAGGATAAACACCTCCTTCCCCTTGAATGATCTCCAGAATAACTGCAGCGGTTTGAGAATGGATATTTTCAAGATCAATAATCGCATTAAAACTGATATGCGAAAAATCAGGCACCAGAGGTAAAAAAGGATCTCTGTATTTTTTGTTCCAGGTAGCCGAGAGTGCTCCCATGGTTCTGCCATGAAAACCTCTTTTTGCCGCGATGACCTGTGTCCTCTTCGTGAAGGCTCTGGCAAATTTTATTGCCGCTTCCATCGCTTCGGTCCCGGAATTGCTAAAAAACACCCGATTCATCGATTGCGGTGCAGCAGACAACAATTCCTGTATGTACAGGGCACGTTGTTCGTTGGAGAACATTTCCGGGCAATTGACCAGAATTTCAGCCTGGTTCTGGATTGCTTTCACCCAACGCGGGTGGGAATGCCCTATATTGGTTGTGCCTTGACCTCCGACACAATCAATATAAACTCTTCCATCTGCATCCTCCAAAGTTGCCCCCTGGCCTTTGACAATAGAAATCCCTCTTTTTGAATAGACACCACTCTCGTATGATTCTTCAATTTCGGTCCAATTCATTATTCGACTCCAATCCAGGTTGCCTGACCGGCAAATGCATTGGCAATCGGCCTGTCACCCCGTCCATCGGCAATGGCCACCCGTCTCACGCCCCCTGCCAGCGCTTCCTGGGCACTTAAAATCTTCTTCTTCATACGACCCTGGGCATATTGAAGGGCGTTTGGCAATTCATTTTGTTTTAATTTGGGTATCCAGGTCTTTTCGTTAGGAAAATCACGATACAAACCTTTTACGGCAGTAAATAGCATTAAACCATCTGCATGCATCGCCCTGGCAACCATCGCAGCTACCCGATCCGCATCTACATTCAATCCTTCCCCTTCCGTGGATACCGCCAAAGGGGCAATCACTGGCACGATATTCATTTCCAGTAACCAGTTGAGTATGCTCACGTTCACATTTTCAATTTTGCCGCTAAAATCATCCCGTATGATTTTTCGTTTTCCATTTTCAACGCTCTGTATTGCTTTCTTTCTGACAGCAATCATGAATTGACCATCGATACCGGATAATCCGAAAGCATTAACTCCAAATTTTTGTAGTTTTGTAACGATCGATGTGTTGACCTTGCCTTTGACTGCCATGCTGAATATCTCCATTGTTTCTGAATCCGTGTAACGGGAAGTGAACCCTTCCGGACTTGTGATGAATTTTGCTGGATGTCCAACCTTCTCACCCAGAACATTGGCTTCCTTTGAACCGCCGTGGACAACAATAATTTTGCTTCTTTGCGTTACCATTTCCGCAATTTCCAGGCACAGAAAATCAAAATTAACACCCTCCGTTCCTCCAATTTTTATAACCAGCAATTCTTTTGCCATGTTTCCTCGATCCATTATTAAAGGGAATATTCTTTTCTGCTAAATGGGGTGTAATCCCGGAAAATCCAACCCGAGCTTTTCATCCCATCCCATCATCAAATTCATGCACTGAACCGCAGTTCCTGATGCGCCTTTCATCAGGTTATCAATGGCACACATTGCAACAAGATGTCCGGTTTCTTCATCCAGGGCAAAGCCCAAATCTGCGTAATTCGAGCCTGCCAATACCTTGGGTTCCGGTACCCGGTAAATGCCGCGCTTTTCATTCACCAATCTCAAAAATGGATTCTCTTGCGTCACAGAGCGATACGCTTTCCACAAATCTTTGGAAGTAACTGAATCTTTGAGTTGCAAATGCGCTGTGGCAAGCACACCACGCACCAGGTCGACAGCGGTCATCGTTAGCCAGATCTTGTCAATCGGAAATGCCTGAATGACCTCCGCTGTATGGCGATGTCCAAAAGCAGAGAACGTTCGAATAACGCCACTGCGTTCCGGATGGTGAGAACCGGGATTGGGTTCTGCCCCGCCTTCGGATGACCCAACTTTAATTTCAATGGTGATCGGTTCATGTTCGTCCACGAATTGGCTTTGCATCACCGGTAAGATAGCCAGAATACTTGCAGTGGCATTACAGCCAACCCCGCTTACATAATCTGCAGTTTGAATAGCGGTTCGGTTTATTTCCGGCAAACCATAAGTAAATTTACCCAACCACTCCGGCGCAGAATGGGGTTTTCCATACCACTTCTCATATAAATCTTGTTCGCGTAGACGAAAATCGGCAGAAAGATCAATGATTTTTCCGGCTTTTTCTGCCAAACCGGTTATTTGTTTTTGTGCTTCACCGTGCGGTAAAGCCAAAAAAAGGATATCAACGGGTTCCAATTGTTGTGGATCACTGAATTTTAACGCGCTCACTTTACGAAGATTGGGGTGCGTTTGGTAAACATATTCACCCAGATGACTGCGGGATGTTACCTGTTGGATTTGAACAAGTGGATGAAAAGACAATAATCGGATTAACTCACCACCGGCATATCCCGAACCCCCAATAATGGATACTTTTGTCATAATGCTACCTCAATCTGATGTTTCGCGATTTTTAATAAATATTCCACCATCAAACCGGCAACGTCCACCCCTGTAATTGGCATCAGTGTATGAAATTCCATGGTGTGGTTGATTTCGTTGATCAGATATCCCCGTTCAGGGTGTTCAAGAATATCAATTGCCAAAACACCGCCGCCTACTGCTTTTGCAGCCTGGATGCAGATTTCTGCAAGCTCTGGAGTGATCTGGCAAATTTCACCTTCCCCACCACGCGCTGTATTTGTGATCCAGTGAGGAGATTTTCGATAAATTGCGGTAATGGCTTCATCTCCCATGACAAAAACCCGAATATCCCTGCCCGGTTTTTGAATAAATTCCTGAATGTAAAAAACAGAATGTTGAACCGATCCCAACACCGCTTTGTGCTCCAGAACAGCTTCAGCAGCATCCCGATCGTTGATTTTTGCCAGCAATCTTCCCCAGGATCCAACGGTTGGTTTGAGGACTACAGGATATCCAAGGGTTTCAATGGCGTCCAGAGCTGCTTCGGCTGAAAACGCAAAAAGATTGCGGGGTTGTGGCAACCCTGCCGCTGCCAATGCTGCGCTGGTTGCCAGTTTATCACCGCAGACTTCAGCCACTTTAGCTGTATTTACGGTCGGGATTCCCCAGGCATTTAGAACGCGCAGGATATTCAACCCGCTGGAATAACTGATGCTTCGTTCCAGTACAGCATCATAGGTCAGCCATTCGGCGGGATGATCGAGGTCAAAAAATACCTTCCGGTCATCCAACCGCTCATAGTCTACACCGCGTTGTTCAAGAGCTGAAAAGATCCATTTTTCTTCAACCCTTACTCGCGAGAACAGGACTCCAATTCTCAGGCGTTTTGTCATTTTACTCGCCCCAGTCTTCCTCTTCCATTGGGGCAAGATTGATGGTTATGGGATCTAAATTAATCACCTCAAGATCCACACCGCAATCCGGACAAACGATAATTTCATTTTGTTCTACATCACTTTGAAGGATAATTTCAGCATCACATTCTAAACAATTGACGGTATTCATTTTATTTCTCCTTTGATTGGTTGTTTTTAAGCGTTGATTAATTGTTGAATAAGTTTGATCTGATCGTTTACCGCAGAAGTTGCGGTCCCTCCAATCACAGATCTGGTTTCAATACTTCTTTGTATAGAAAAAAACGATTGCCAATCCAGTGCGATTCCTGGAGCGACCATTTGCCAATCTGCGTCGCTTAATGAATCAAGATTTACATTTCGATCCAAAGCTATCTGGATTGCTTTTCCAACGATTGCATGTGCTTCCCGAAAAGGAATGCCATGTTTTACCAGTCCATCTGCGATATCCGTAGCGAAAATGGCTGGGTTGATCGTGGCTGTAATTTTTTCAACATTCACCGTAAGGGTCTGGATTGCATTACCAATAACAGGCAGAATGGACATCAAGGTATCCAAAACTTTAAAAACGGCTTGTTTGTCCTCCTGTAAATCTTTATCATAAACAGACGGCAAGCCCTTCAATGTTGCCAGGAATCCACATAATGTTCCCAGCATGCTGCCCGCTTTTCCACGTGTCAATTCAAAAATATCTGCATTTTTCTTTTGGGGCATAAGGCTCGAACCAGTCGAAAAAGCATCACTCAAAGTGAAGAAACCAAACTCGGATGAGGTGAAGATGATCAGTTGTTCCGCCAGTCGTGAGAGATGCACGCCACAAAGTGCAGCGCTGAAAATAAATTGGGCAGCAAAATCCCGATCCGAAACCGCATCCATGCTGTTTTGGCTGACCGCTTCAAATCCAAGTTGGTTGGCCAGTACCTGGCGATCAATTGGGAAACTCGTTCCGGCTACAGCCCCGCTGCCAAGAGGCAGAACACTGGCTTGTTTTTGCACCTGGTTAAATTGTTCTAAGTCCCGCTGCAATGGCCAAAAAAAAGATAACCACCAATGACTTAGCAAAACAGGTTGAGCTTGTTGAAGGTGGGTATAAGAAGGCATCCTTATTCCAATATCCTGTTGGGCTCGATTGAAGATTTGCAATTGAAGCGTTTTTATCGCCTGTATGAGATAAAGGATATTTTCCATCATCCATAACCGGAAATCAGTGGCTACCTGGTCATTCCGGCTGCGACCGGTATGCAATTTTCCTGCAGTAGGCCCAATAATTTCGAACAACCGACGTTCGACAGCCGTATGAATGTCTTCATCTTCCGGAAGGTACAAAAAATTCTCGGAGATCAATTCTTTTTGAATTTGTTGTAAGCCATCCTGAATTAAAAGCTCCTCGGCGGGTGTAAGCACCCCAATTTCCTCCAGCGCCTTCGCCCAGGCAATGCTGGCTTGCGTATCTTGTTTCGCCAGGCGCTTGTCAAATAAGATGGATGCATTAAGTTCCCAGGCATCCGTGTCCATTTTTTTTGTGAATCGTCCTCCCCAAAGGGTCATCGTAAATCTCCTTAATCCCTTTTGAATCGGGAATAATCGGGTTTTGGCATCTTTAAACCGGAGACCGGTAAACCGTTTAAAGCCCGAACCTTGAGCGGAAGTCCAAACAGATGGATAAAACCTTCTGCGTCGGATTGGTCATAAACATCTTCTTTACCAAAGGTTGCAAAATCTTCCCTGTACAGGCTGAATTTGCTTTTTCGCCCAACCGGAATGATATTGCCTTTATAAAGCTTCAATCGCACATCCCCTGTAACAGGACCCTGGGTAGCATCTACAAAAACTGCCAGTGATTCTCGTAATGGTGAGAACCACATGCCGTCATAAACAAGTTCGGCGTATTTGATCGCTACCTGGTCTTTATACGCGATGGTCTGCCTATCCAGGACCAGAGATTCTAATTCCCGATGGGCTGCATACATGATCGTCCCCCCGGGAGTTTCGTAAACGCCATGACTCTTCATGCCTACCAGCCTGCCCTCCACCAAATCCACCCGGCCGATTCCGTGCGTGCCTCCCAACACATTTAGTTTTGAGAGCAACGCAGCCGGGCTCATTTTCTCCCCATCGATGGCAATCGGAATTCCTGAGTCAAATGAGATTTCGACATAGCCTGCAGCTTCCGGGGCATTTTCCGGTGAAGTGGATAGCAGATACATACTCTCTTCCGGCTCATTCCAGGGATCTTCCAGCAGACCTCCTTCATGTGATAAATGCCATAGATTGCGGTCCCGGCTATAGATCGATTTCTCTGTGGCAGTTACCGGCACATTGTGTGCTTTGGCGTAGGCGATTGCATCCTCCCTCGAGCGGATATCCCATTCTCGCCACGGAGCAATAATCTTCAAGCGTGGGTCCAGCGCCGTAAAAGTGAGTTCGAATCTGACCTGGTCATTTCCTTTGCCGGTAGCGCCGTGAGCTAAAGCATCCGCTCCAACTTCGTGCGCAACATCGATCATGTGTTTTGCAATGATCGGTCGTGCCATGGAAGTTCCTAAGAGATACTTACGCTCGTAGATCGCACCGGCTTTCAGCGTAGGGAATATGAAATCTTCCACAAACTCTTCGCGCATATCATGAATAATTAATTGACTGGCTCCGGAGGCTAAAGCCTTTTCTTCCAACCCATCCAATTCTTCCGCCTGGCCAACATCTGCACAGAAACAGACCACTTCGCAACCATAATTTTCCTTTAGCCAGGGAACAATCACAGAAGTATCCAGACCACCTGAATAGGCTAACACAACCTTTTTAAAATCTTTTTTGTTCATCATTCTTTTTTCCTTTGTTTGATTCTGGAAATAAAAAAAGCTCTCCAGGAAGGAGAGCTTTGCTTTTAAAAAATTAAAAAATGATTCTTAAAGCACTAATGCCCGTCTTCCCAAATGTTTAGGGATACGATACGACGAGCGCGACGACGTAAAGATAGAGGCATTATTTTCACTAGCTGAAGTTTACAACCTCAGGATTATACTGTCAAGCAATTCGGTTGCTCCAATTTTGGGAATTTTTTCTCTGGATAGAAATCTGAACTGGGCATATTTCAAGAAATGGATAGGATACCCATTTTCGCAAGGCGAATGGGTTCTATTCACGATCCCCTTTTTACGTTTTGTAAAAATTGATAGCACAGTTGTTAAAAGATAATCAGGCGTATAGAAGATGAACTAATTTGATATAGGCTTTTATTTTTTATTGGGGAACCTCTTCAACACTTATTTGTTTATAAAGGATCCTATAGATGGTTATATTTATCCCGCAGCCCTTCGCCAAATAAATTGAGAGTCAATACTGTAAAGCAAATAAAAAATGTGGGAAATGCGAATAACCACCAGGCAGATTGGTAATATTCTTTACCTGAAGCCAGTAATGCACCAAGCTCAGAAAGTGGGGGTTGTATCCCAAGTCCAATGAACCCAAGCCCGCTGCCCATGAGTAGATAGACACCAACTCGCATGGAGGACAAAACTAATAAAGTAGGGAATATATTCGGAAAAATATGCCGGAAAATCAATTTAAAATTTGTATTACCTAAAGAGCGACTTGCCTCGACAAAAAGCTGATTAGACATTGATATCGTCTCGTTACGGGTTATTCTATAAAACGTCGGGATTCCCGTTATCCCAAGAGCAACGATCAATGTATGTATTGATGGTCCAAGGCGGGCAATAAGGACGATTGCCAGAAGTAATCCGGGCAGTGACAGGAGTATATCTATTAGCCGTGAAAAAATCTGATCAATCCAACCTTGATAATATCCACTGATTAATCCCAAAATAATGCCAGGAACTGCGGTTAATAATGTGGCGGCAACACAGATATATATTGAAGTCCGAAAACCAAAAATTATCCGGCTAAAAAGGTCTCTTCCCAAAGCGTCGGTTCCAAACCAGTGAATGGTACCAGGGGGTGATAAACGTGGACCCGAACTAACTGCTGCCGGAGAAAATAGAGAAAATAAAGGACCAATCAAGAGAATTACAACGAGGAGACAGAGTAACACGGATCCAAATGCGAATGGTGTGAACCACCGTAAGGGTTTTTTTGATTTTTTAACTTCAAGAATTGGAACCTCTTGGAATTCAAGCTTTCGCTGCCATCTATTATTCAGAACGATATTTGCACGTTTCATGATTAATCACCTTCTCTGATCAGAGGGTCAAGTTGTCGGTGAAGGATATCAACCATACTATTCAAGACCTGAAATATCAAAGCTGAAAGTATGACAGCTGCTAGCACTACTGGATAGTCCTGGTCAAAAATTGCCTGTACTGTCAGTCTTCCCAATCCAGGCCAGGCAAACAAAGTTTCCACAACGAAAGCGCCTCCTAACAAATGACCAAATTGGACGCCTACCATGGTCACGGCGGGGATTAATGCGTTTGGGAAGATGTGTCTCAGCCAAACCTGCTTGTTGGATAATCCTTTGGCGCGGGCGGTCAACGTATACTGTTTGTTGATCTCATCCAGCATCCTGGCGCGAACAAGCCTGGTAATTACGGCGGCAGTTGGAATAGCCAGCGAAAGGCATGGAAGGATAAAGTGTTTGAGAGACCCACCCCCGACCACCGGGAGTAATTTCAGGTGTACAGAGAAAATTTGGGTGAGAAAAATGGCGATCCCAAACGAAGGGATTGCCAAGCACAAGGCAGTTAGAACAATCACAGCCATATCAATTAGACCCTTATGGTGAAGGGCTGACCAAGCG
Source organism: Chloroflexi bacterium HGW-Chloroflexi-8 (assembly GCA_002841995.1). Classification (GTDB taxonomy): domain Bacteria; phylum Chloroflexota; class Anaerolineae; order Anaerolineales; family Anaerolineaceae; genus UBA6170. The sequence continues at coordinate 1,866 of PHBS01000099.1, read as the reverse complement.
CCCAGGCTGAACCCTACGACAACCGCTAACGTTGTCGAAAGACAGGTTAGCAGCAAGGTATTGATGAACCTATGGACAATGATCTCGGCTACTGGTCTTCCGTTTATAAGCGATACCCCCAGGTCACCTTGTAAGAGGTTTGCCAGATAGGTCAGGAAGCGAACGTGAAATGGCTGATCCAGGTTCAACTCGGAGCGGAGAGTCATTTGCTGCTCAATTGTTGATTCATCTCCCAGCAGCGTCTGGACAATATCGCCGGGAGAGGCTTCGAGAATGGCGAATGCGAGCAGACTGGCCAGCAATACAGCCAACAATCCACTCGCTATCCGCCTGACAATTGCAATTACCAAATTTAGACTCTCGCGTAAAAGATTATTCAGCAGGTTTTAACCATGCATCAGTAAGAACCATGCGTCCCATTGGCCCCAGTAGCATTCCTGTAATAGAACTGCGCATGGCGATATAGTCTTTGGGAGTATATAAGGGGATCCATGGTTGTTCAGCGATTAAGATGCGTTGGGCTTGTGAATAGAGTTGGTTCCGGGTGGATTCATCCATTTCCGCGGCAGCAGAGGCCAGGATTTGATCGAACTCAGGGTTGCTGTAGAGTGTGCGGTTGGTGCTGCCAATCCGCGCGGTCGAAAGATACACATTCAGCACGTCGGCATCGTTCCAGTCGTAGCGCCACAGGAATGCCTGGTAATCACCTTTGCTCGCTAGCTCGTTTGCGGCAGTGCTATCTAATGTTTTGATCGAAACCGGGATACCGACTCGGCTAAGCTGGTCCTGCAACACGGTTGCGATGGATTCGTTGGGAGCGCGGGTGGAGGTTAGAATTTCGAGACTTAGCAGTTCGCCGGTGGTTGTCTGCTTCCATTTCCCATCGTTTTGGCGCTCGAAACCCGCTCTCATAAGGAGGGTTTCGGTCTGCCCCGGATCATAAGCTGGTTCCAGAGATTGAAGCGATGGATCATATCCTGGCAGAGTGGCGGCAAGTGGGGAGAATGCTCTGGAGGCAATTCCACCGAGTGCCAAAGAAATAAGTTCGTCTTTATCTACAGCATGGGCAATAGCCAGGCGAACCTGTGAATTATCGAATGGTGCTCTCTTGACGTTAAAACCCAAGTATATCAAGCTGTTCAAGGTCGCCTCGACCAGCTGCGCATTTGGGTCTTCCGAAAGAACGTTAATCTGAGAAGACTGGTTGATAAAAAACACGTCAATTTCCCCTGACTGGAACGCAGTTAGTTGGGTGGAGGCATCTGGTACAACCTTGAACACTAACTGGTCCAGATAAGGCGCACCGGTGTTTGAGAGCACAACTGGTCCCCAGGTATAATCTTCATTGCGGACCAGAGTGATAGCTTCACCCGGAGCCCAGGATGCCAGCTTGAAAGCACCGCTGCCTATCGGGTTTAACCCGAATTGGTCGCCGAATTGCTCTACTGAAGTTGGGCTGATGATGCCTGCATAGGCAGTCGAAAGTGTGCCGAACAAGGTCGATGACGGTCGTTTTAATGTAAAGACCACCTGGTCTTCACCAACCACTTCTATTTTTTCGACGTTGGCAAAGCTGCTGACCAGTGGTGATTTTGATCCCTCAACCAGCGCACGTTGGTAAGTGAACTGCACCGCTGCAGCGTTAAGTTGCGTCCCGTCGTGGAAAAGAATGTCCTTGCGGAGAGTGAAGGTGATTGTTTTGCCATCCGGACTTACTTCCCACGACTCAGCCAGGTAAGGGTGGTAGTTATTGTTGATGTCACGGTATATCAGTGTGTCCAGCAAATATGGCAGGATTACATTCTGACCCGAAGCTGCTGCACCATGCGGATCAAGGGTGGTCGGCTCAGTGGTAATGGCTCGCGT
>PHBS01000098.1 GCA_002841995.1 Chloroflexi bacterium HGW-Chloroflexi-8 | reverse complement strand
TATTTCTGCGCCAGTTTTAAAGGAAGAACTGACCATCCAATAAAAGGGGAAAAGAATCATGGATAAAAAGAAAAAGATTCCAAGACCTACAAGGAATCTCTCCCATGATAAACTACGGGCTAGCAGATCAATAAAATTGGATGGAGGATTGTTTTTTTGTTGGGTAATTGTACTCATAATTTTTTCCTCTTCAATTGTCTTCTGAATTCCGCATCACAATCAGTACATAACCGATGATGAAGACAATCAGAGCGGACATCATAATCATTGCTGTGGCAGCACCCTTTCCGAAATCATACATATTAAAACTGAATTGGAAAGTTAAAACAGGCAAAACATTCGTTCCATATCCACCTCCGGTTAGCAGCCAGATATCGTCAAATTTATTGAAGGTCCATAGCAGTCGCAATAAGAAAATTGCTCCTAAAACGTAGCGGATTTGGGGAACTGTAATTGAAATAAACTTTTGCCATGAACTTGCACCATCCACAGAAGCTGCTTCATATAAAGTGTCATCGATTGCTTGCAATCGTGCCAGTATCATCAACATGGCAAAAGGAAAATAACGCCATGCCTGGAATATGATCACCAGCCAAATAGCCAGTCCACGGGTTGCCAGATATGCTTGTGGAGAGTCTATAACCCCAAGCGATAACAAAATATCGTTGAGTACACCAGATGGACGTGGATCCAGAAGCCAGCGCCAAACAAAAGCTACACTGATAACCGGAGCGACGTATGGAAATAGAAAGACGCTTCGGATTATTCCTCGTCCACGAAACGGGCGATTAAGGAGGATGGCAGCAATTAATCCGGCAATCATCGTAATGAAAGTGGATATAAAAGAATAGAAGACCGTCGTTACCCAAGCACCCCATTGCTTTGGGCCAGCCCATTTAAAAGCAAAATCGGATAAAACAGCTTTATAGTTGTCAAAACCAGTAAATGGCGCATGAAAAACATCATTCAAATTGTACAAACCAATTTTATGGAAACTGATCCAGATGCTGAAGATTGCAGGAAAAAGGACCAGACCAAAGACGATTATTGCTGTTGGGGAAATGAGATACCATGCAAGGCGGACTTCACTTGCATGCATCGATTTGCTGAACAGCGGACGCTTCTTATTTGTGGGTGAAAACTCAGCCATGATGCCCCTCTCCAATCAGAATAAACATTCGATAGGGATAATAATGCACAAAATATCAGCATCAGATTTCCCTTGAATGATATAATCGTTGGGAACTGCCCTTTATGAAAAAAGCTTTTTTGGAGTCCAACCGTGAGCTTTTATGGGCAGTTCCCGTTTAATTGAGCGGATCTTACTTTTGGCGCTCAGTTAACAATAATTCTACTTGTTCCTGTAGCCACTTGGCACCGGTTTCTGGTGTCATTGAGCCTTCTATCGCAATATTGCTAATGACTTGAGAAATCAGAAGGCGACCTTCGATGTCTCCTACAACGGCTCGTTCTATAGCATCGTAATCCGGGCGGAATAACCAGCGCTGCATGGAATCATAACCTGCAGCAACAGCTTCCAGGGTCTCCGGGGGATAATTTGAAAAGTAATCACTACTGCTCTTCCATTCTTCCACAGCACTTTCCAGTACTGGAACTTTACCAAACGGAGCCAAGGCTAGGATATCCTGGTAGTTTTTACCTTCCATAAAGAATTTAACAACATCCACTGAAACGGGATCTGCATCTCGCATAATGCCGAGTGCTACAAGTTGCCCGTAGGTTGCGGCACCATTAGGTCCTTCCATTGAAGGCGCAAAACCTGTTCGCGCCGCCAGATCTTTGTAGGCAAGTGCGACAACGGAACCATCTTCTTTACCAGACCCATCCACCAGATCATCCATGATATAGGTAGAGTAGAACATCATGCCACTTTGACCATATTCATAGGCTTCGCGAGCTCCACGCCAATATTGAGGACCAGGAATTGCACATTCCTGTAACCCGGTGTAAAAAGCTAAAGCGGCAACCATTTCCGGAGTGTCCATCGTGACTGCGCCACTTTCATCAAACGGCCAGGCATTATTAGAAATTGCGACCTGCTCAAAAACCTGATGCGGATAGTTTTGACCAGGATCAGTGCCCAGGCCAATACCATACAAGAGGTTATCGTTTCCAGGCAGGGCTTTGCAAGCTGCTGTGATATCGTCCCATTTTACGGGGGCAGGTAAACCAAGCGTGCTAAATATATCCTGGCGATACCACATTGCTTGAATCCATCCGTCAAATGGTACGGCAGCATATTTTCCTGTAGCGGCATTGGTGACCATGGATAGCGGACCTTTTCGAAAATCACTTTCACCAATTGCAGTAATAGCTGCTATATTTGCTGCTTCATCCAATAAACCGTCTGCAGCATAGGAAGCTACGCGTTCGATACCCATTCGGACAATGTCCGGCAAACGATTGGCTGCCACAGCAGTAGAAATACGTTGCGAAATGCCAGCTTCTTCAATCGTGACGATACGAAGATCAACTTCGGGATGAAGTTCCATAAAACGCGCAGCGACTTCTTCGTACCTCTTTACACGTGCTTCTTCGTTGTCGGTAGTCCAAAATTCAACGACTGTGCGATTCTGTACAGACTGAAGTTGTTTTTGCAACTCATCCAATTGGGCTTGGATTGCAGGATCCACCTCGACTTTTGTTTCGGTTTTGGCTTGTTGAAGTTGGTTGGTTAGTGCTTCAATTTGGCTTTGTAATTCCGCAACTTTGTCTGCCGCAGCCGAATCTTCCGGCACTGTAGCTGGGGCACTACATGCAGCCAAGAGTATTGATAAAATCATCACAATACTAATGGATTTCCAATGTAATTTCTTAAACATCTCTTTTTTCCTTTCTATTTTTATTTAGGTAGTAAGGATTATTTAGGTCTGAACTCGGTATCGATTTCTTGATTCTCCTTTCTTATTTGCTTTAAAGGTCAACAATTCTTAAAAGAATCCTTTATTGAGTCAAAGGTTTTCCTGTTGAATTGCGGATGATAAGATCGGGTTTCAATAATATTTGAGGTTCGTCCAGGTCTTCTTTGTTGATCAGCTTAAACAACATTGAGCATAAAAGACGTCCAATGTTGTAAATTGGTTGTCTTAATGTTGTCAGCGAAAAAATGTCCGATGGTGGAACGTCGTCGAACCCGGCCACTGATAGGTCTTTGCCAATCGAAAGACCAATTTCCTGGGCGTACGAGATAACACTTAAAGCCATCAAGTCATTGGAAGCAATGATTGCAGTAGGTCGTTCTGAAAGACCCAATAACCATTTTGCACCTTTTCCGCCGCCTTTACGCGTTAAATCACCTTCGAAAATATATTCCTGCTTTAAAGGAATATTGTTTTTTATCAATGCATTGCGATAACCCTGGAGGCGATAATTCGCAAACATTAAATTCAATGGGGCAGAAATAAATCCGATTTTACGATGGCCTAAATTAATAAGGTATTCGGTCAGCTGGTTGATGCCGGCTTCACCATCCTCATCAATATAATTGAAGTCCACCCCCAAATCTGATCTTCCAAAAGCAACAAAAGGTAAGGAAGTACCCAATAAATACTTAATGCGTTCATCCTGGTTGCGGGTACGAACAACGATCAAGCCATCCACGCGCTTTCCCTCCACCATGCGGCGATAAGCAGAAATTTCATCAGGGTTTGGTGCCTGTGTTGAGATCAACAAATCAATGCCATAACTGGTTAATTCATCACCGATACCGGCAATCAATTCACTGAAATAAGGATCACTAAATCGTGGTCCATGAGTTGGCAATATTAGACCAACGGTGTCTGTACGCTGTTTTTGCAGTTGGCGAGCAGTTGAATTAGGATAGTAACCCAATTCTTTGGCAGCAGCCAAAATTTTCTCGCGTGTTTCTTCTGATACATCGCTGTAACCTGTCAGCGCCCTGGAAACCTGAGTAACCGAGAATCCGGTAAACTTTGAAATCGTTTTAAGGGTAACTTGAGGTGTCATAATTATTTTTTCTGCTTGAATTTGCAACGAAATAGATGTATGCTAGAAGGGTATCCGAAACGTTTCGGATATAATTTCATCATACAACTATTTTTTTTGAAAGTCAACTTAATTCCCCCAAAGCCAAAATAAATTGAAAAGGAAATTGTTATGGCAACAGCAATTGTTTTTACGCGTCCATTGCAAGTCGATTTCGAAAGTTATGATGTGTCTCCTATGTCTGCCAATGAGGTTCATATTCGAACCTTATATTCCGGAATCAGCGCTGGTACGGAAATGACTCAATATCGGGGCACATCCCCTTTTCTATCTAAACAATGGGATGTTAATAACCGACTTTTTCTTCCAGCAGAAAATGCATCCATTTCCTACCCTGTCCGAAATCTGGGATACGAAGAATCGGGTGTCGTGATTGCGGTTGGTTCTGAAGTGAAAGATATTAAACCCGGGCAGCATGTTTTTGGAACTTGGGGCCATCGCACTGACTTTATCACCAATGCGGATTACGTTCGCGACCATCTCTTACCACCAGATTTAGATCCCATTTGTGGGATTTTTTCACACATTGGGGCAATAGCACTAAATGGCGTGCATGATGGCAGAATTCGTTTGGGTGAAACGGTTGCGGTTTTTGGTTTAGGCGTGTTAGGACAAATCGTGTGTCAGGCTGTACGGGCATCGGGAGCAAAAGTGATTGGTATAGATTTTCACGAATCCAGATTGGCATTAGCAAAAAAGTTTGGCGCCAATTTTACGTTTAATGCCGAAAAAGTTCATCCTGCTGAGACAATTAAAGCTTTGACTGGTGGTAAGGGTGCAGATGTGTGCCTGGAAGTTAGCGGTTCGACGGCAGCCTTAAATGAAGCTATTCGCTCCGCAGCTTATTCAGCCCGAGTTGTAGCAATGGGTTTCTTTCAAGGTGAAGCCAAACAACTTTATTTAGGCGAAGAATTTCACCATAATCGTATCAATGTGGTTTGTTCTCAAATCTCTGGCACTGATCCGGAACTAAAATATCGTTGGGATAAAATGCGCTTGTGGCAAACTGCTATTCAGCTTCAGGCAGAAGGGGTTTTACATTTGAAGGATTTGATTACTCATCAAGTTCCATTTCAAAAGTCACCGGAGATGTTTCAATTGCTCGATCAAAATCCACAGGACGTAATGCAGTCTGTAATCGAATTTCCCTCTATTTGAGAAAGGCTAAAGATGACTAGATTAAGAACGGCTATTTTGGGATGCGGTCAATTCGCACATCGTCATGCACAAATATTGTCCGCATTGGAAGATGAAATTGAATTAACAGCTTTTTGTGACCGAAATCCTCAACGTGCAATAAATTTTTCACACACATATACAGATGATAAAGCGACGATTTATTCCGACCATCTAACAATGTTTAAACAACACAAGCTGGATCTGCTCGTTGTTTGTTTGCCTCCTTATGGGCACACAAATGAAGTAAATTTGGCTGCCCAAAGAGGAATCCATATTCTGATCGAAAAACCGATTGCATTGTCATCTGATCTGGCCTGGACGATGGTAGAAGATACAGAAAAAGCAGGTGTTAAAACCCAAGTGGGATTTATGTTTCGGTTTGGAGAAGCAATTGAAGTCTTGAAAGCGAAAATTGACTCAGGGGAAGCAGGCATGTTGGGACTCATGAGCGCACGCTATTTCTGTAATGCACTTCATGCGCCTTGGTGGCGGGACAAATCAAAGTCTGGTGGACAATTGGTAGAGCAAGTCATTCATATGTTTGATTTGCTACGTTATTTGGGGGGAGATTGTGCAAGTGTATTTAGCCGGCAGGAAAATTTATTCCACCGTGAAGTTGAAGGTTATTCAAGCGAAGATGTAAGCGCAACAATCGTTAATTTCAAAAATGGTGGCATTGGGGTGGTATATGCAACCAATGGCGCCATTCCAGGAAAGTGGATTAATGATTATCGGGTGGTGACAAAAAACATCACAGCAGATTTTTTTAATGCAAATAAAGCAATCTTTTACAATACCCTTAATGAACCGATTACCTCAATTCAGATTGACTCAGACAGGGATTTTCGATTGATGCAGACTTTGGATTTAATTAACGCCATTAAAAAGGATTCGGAAACGCGCACACCGATGCGTGAGGGAGCAAAATCGTTAGATCTGGTCTTGGCTGCTTCAATATCTGCATCCCAACACCAGGAAGTGAAGCTAAAATGAACCTCTCGGCACTTTCATCCCCCAGCCTTGATCTTCTATTGGATGAAATTCGGTTAGAAAATCTACAGCCAATGATCAATGGTGAGATATTTGGAGATTGGCAAATTTCGCATCAATCTGAATCTCTGGGGGAGGATTCAACCATTTCCAGGTCCATCCAATTCCAATCGCCACAATTGATTGGGGTTATATTCAAACTGATCATAAACCTTCAAAATGAGGAATTAGAAAGTTTTTTGTCATTTCAATTGGATGGGTTAGCGGATGACTTTGTTTTGAACTCATTTGGAATATATTTTGAAAACGTCACAGGCTTTCGTTCTTTTTTAAAAAATGGTTATCACAGTTGGGATGGCTCAAATTATATTGATGTGAAGACGCTCGAACCTCAATCAAATAAGGCGACATTGGTTCAAAAAGGTTTTGCGATGATTCAATTTATTCCGGAAAGTGGCTTTGGAAGCGCAGTGTTGGGGTTTGATCGCCATGACCGTTACCAACACACATTTACAATTTCCAGGAATTTAGGTCGTACCAGCTTGGCAATTCAGATGTTGTATGACCAAAAGAATAGAAAAAAGGGCGAAATCTGTGAGGCTGAAAAATTGATTTTTTTCACACATCCCGAAGTTGAAAACGGGTTAAGAAAATGGGCATCCTGTGTCAATCATTGTTCACCAGTCCCCGTTCGTTCGTTAGAAAAATCCATTTCTGGATGGAGCTCCTGGTATAACTTATATGCAACTATTAACGATCAAAACATCCTTGAACATTTGCATAGCACCATTGAGGTATGTAAAAGAGAAAATATAGAATTAAGTATTTTTCAGATCGATGATGGCCTGACTCCGGAAATGGGGGATTGGCTGGAAGTAAAACCTCAGTTTCCCGCAGATATGCGGATTATTTTAGATGAAATTCGAGCCAATGGACTGAAACCTGGTTTGTGGATTGCGCCGTTTCTGGTTGGGAATCGAAGTCATTTGTTTCAAAATCATCCCGATTGGGTTGTTCTGGATCGCGAAAGTGAGCAACCTCTTGTGTATATGCACTTTTTTGGTGAATTTCGTTGGCATAAACGCAGTGAGGAGTATTACATACTCGACACAACAAATCCTGCTGCAATGAATTATCTCCGAATGGTATTCGCTACATGGCGCAATGACTGGGGATGTGAATTTTTTAAAACAGACTTTATGTTTTGCGGTCTTGAATACGGACCAGAACAGGCAAAGTACCATAAATCAGGTATGACGCGCATTGAAATTTGGAGGAATGTTGCTGAGATGATTCGGGATTCGATTGGTGATGCTATCTGGCTCGGTTGCGGGTGCCCTTTGTGGGCTTCGGTTGGCTTGATCGATGCCATCCGAATTGGGCGTGACATGGGTGTCAGCTGGCGAGGGGAGCGGGCGGCATCAGAATTATTAAATGACCAGATCACCCGTAATTTTGGAAACCACATTTTGTGGCAATTAGACCCGGACTGTATATTGTTACGCAATCACTTTCATGAATTAACGGATATTGAAGTTCGATCTTTGGCTATCTTTGCTGGCATGTCTGGTGGTGTGATTATGACAAGCGATAAACTTGACGAACTGTCTGAAGATCGAATCCAATTATTTAAACTTTTTTCCAGACCCGAGAAAAAAATTTGTCATTACCCTTTAATGGGAAAAATCGGTGAAAATGTTCCCGGTGAAAAGGATTCTGTGATTGTTCAGATTCGACACGAATTGAATTTCCCCCAAAAAGATTTGGCTTTATTTATCTTCAATTCTGGCGATCAGACAGAAAAAAGACGGTTTTCACTGGAAAAGTTAGGCCTACCATCTCCCTGTTATCTCTATGATTGGATTGATGCTAAAGCATGTTCGGAACCGGTTGATGAAATATGCATTGAATTAAACGCACATGATGGCGTATTATATTTTGTCTCACGTGACTCCTTTTGAAAAATGGAAACAAAAGTTTATTCACGGATTGTCGACAAATTTTGATAAACAAACCTTCGATGTGAGAGTATTCCAAACACAAACTGTAAAACAGGGTGTCTTTATCAAAAATTGATAAAAACCATAATTACTTCAGCGAATTTTGCAGACCCTGAGCAAGTTGTTGCTTTTCCTGATCACTCAACCTGGCTTCCGGGTGTGTGGGGTAATAAGTAAAAGGTGGCATCTCTCCTTCCAGAACGACTTCGGAGATTTCACCCAGTTTTTCATAATTGGTTGCGTTTTGCCATTCAGAGAAGTTTAGTTTTTGGCGACCTTCATCCACATCGCGCTGCACCAGCCAGGAGACAGGCGCAATCTTACTGTACCAGGGCCAGACTGTTTCATTGCTGTGACAATCAAAACAAGCGCGTTGTGCCAGTTCACGGGTAACGGGGCTATCCCAGTTTGGTTCCTGCACAACGGGTGGATTGGTATGGTTTTGACCATACGGAATAAATTGCAGAAATAGAAACCCTATGGCCAGTATCGTGAATATTGCAAGAAATAAGATCAGTATTTTTGCTAGTTTTTTCAACTTAAGCTCACTTTCTATTTCAAAACCATGCGTGCATCGACAATCAGAGCATTATTTTCAAACGCAAGGACCGGATTAAGATCAAATTCAGCGATTTCCTTGAAATCAGCCATCATTCTTGAGACACCCGTTATAATTTTTGCGAGGCTGTTTAAATTTACCCCTTTTTCGCCTCGTACACCAGTCAGATATTTTGCACCTCTTAATTCAGAGAGCATTTCCAATGCTTCCAGAGGGTAAACCGGTGCCAGCCTCAGGCTGACATCCTGGAATACTTCCGCATAAATACCGCCTAATCCGCACAAAACCATAGGTCCAAAGGCGTTGTCCTGTTTTCCACCCATGATGATTTCTCGCCCGCCTTTGACCATTTTTTGAACCAGGAAACGGGATTCCTTCTCCAAACCATGCTGGACCAAATTGGATTGTATTTTGTGAATTGCATCCATGATTTCCTGGTCATTGGTCAGGTTGAGTGCAACGCCACCCACATCCGTTTTATGGATCGAACCAGAACCGGCAATCTTGAGAACAATCGGGTAACCAATATCTGCTGCAATCTGCACTGCTTCCTGTTCATTGTTCGCAATTCCCCAGGGGGCTGTTGGCAGATCATACGCTTCACACAGTTGAAGGACCTGATCGATTTGCAATTCTTTACTGGTTGCGTTCAGAAGAATGGCTTTTGCTTTTTCCGCTGAATCAAAAGGCAACAGTGCTTTGGTTGTATTTTTTTTATAAGATTTTCGCAATTCTTTGCGCGTGTAGAAATCACGGGCAAGCGCCAGGGACTGGATGGCGTCAAAACCTTCGGCATATATTGGGTAACCAATTTCCCGTTCCATTGCGTGGATTTCTTCCATTTCGGTAAAATAACACAGGGCAATTGCAGTTTGGTACTTCTCCGCCATTTCTTTAAACTTGCGGACATTTTCCCTTGCTAACTCCCTGGATTCACGCCTGTAGTTGAAGATCAATAAGACAGCATCCGGGTGGATCATTTTGATGGTCTCTTCAATGATCACCGGATAACTATTGAAGTCAAACACAGTCCCCAGGTCCAAGGGATTTTGCCTGTCAATTACATTGACCCGGAAAAATGGTTTGGCAATCTCAATCAATTCGTCCGGATAAGCCGGCAAATCAAAACCAAATTCATGTGCAATATCTACAGAGATGATGCCCTGTCCACCAGAACGCGAGAAGATGGCAAGATTCTTGCCTCGAATTGGAGGTAAGTTAAATCCCTTTCCGGCGTTGATCAGTTCTCGGAAGGTGAAGACCCGAGTGACACCGTATTGTTTGAAAGCAGCGCTGACCAGTTTGTCATCATTGGAGAGAGCAGCTGTGTGGGATTTTGCAATCTCGGCACTGGCCTGGCTGGTATTCGACTTATAGACGATAACCGGTTTATTCCCTTGTTCGGTAAGCTCAACCAGTTGGCGTCCTTCCACTACACTTTCCAGGTAGAGCAAAATTGTTTTTGTTGTCTCATCCCGCAAAAAATATTCCAGATAATCCGCTTCTTTGAGAATGAGTTTGTTGCCAACACTGACTGTTTTATTGACCCCCAATCCACCTGCAGTCAGAAAATCAGTTCCCGTCAGAACCACCCCACCACTTTGAGAAATGAACGTGGCACCTCCTAACTGCATTTCTTCTTTGTCCATACGTACAAAAAGGGTGTTAATGCCACTTTCCATGCTGATAATACCCACGCAGTTAGGTCCAACGACTTTCATGTCCCATTTTTTGGCGATTCGGTAAATTTCCTGTTCCAGAAGAGCACCTTCCTCAGAAAACTCACTAAAACCGGCAGTCTCAATCAAGGCGTGACGTATGCCTGTTTCACCCAGTTGATCCAACAGTGGAGGGACTGTTTGAGCCGGTGTGAGAATGACTGCCAGGTCAATATCCCTTGGCAGTTCACTGGTTGAGGTGAAAATTGGGATGCCGTGTAATTCGCCTTTATTTCGTCCGAGAAAATATAATTTTCCTTTAAACTGATAACGGAGAATGTTTTCAGCAATGTTTTTGGAAAGATTATCTGCTTTTTCAGAAACACCAACTACAACAATACTGTCAGGATAAAATATTTTATCCATTTTCCCTCCCTGGAAAATTTTCTTGGTATTTATTAAGGATAGCAATATTTACGGATAAATCAAGAATTGAAAGTAGTCGATTTAAAAGAGACAAATTGGGAAAAAAACACAAATATGCGTTTGATGATGATTAATGTTTCTTAAAACCATTTTTGATGAATAGATTTTGTAAACCAGGTTATTATTTTCAACGAGCATTATTCAAATCGATTGTCTCATAGAAACAAAGAATGGCAAACTTTGTTTGCCATTCTTTTCGTAAAGAGGGAGTCTGATGTTCCCACCCTGGAACAATTAACCGTAGCGGTAAATCACCCCAAATCCTCCGCGTGGATATTCCCATTGTAGGGCATCGGTTGGGCAGGCGGCACGGCAAGTACCGCATTCCAGACAACCAGCCCAATCTGCAACAATCTTGCCTTCCTGTTCGCTGTAGACATTCGCCGGACAAACGAACAAGCAAGCTTTGGTTTTACAGATCGTATTGCAGATTTCTGTATGAACTTCAATATGAGGATGTCCATCATCCAGTTCATATTTATTGATTGATAATTTTTCGGGAACACTCATGTGGTTCATAAACTGCGCGCTCCTTTCAGACCATCACCAGCCACCTGGAAGAGCGAAATTCCGCTCTCTTTAAGGCTCTTCATAGCGATCGGGACCATGTGTTCTTTAGGTTGACCGTTATGTGTGTATATCTTGGTCATTAAGTTAACTAACATCTCAGGATAAGCTTCGTAAAGACGTTCAGTTTTCATGAAAGAGGGAGCACCTGCATAGGTTTTCATGTCTTTCATTACAAACGAGTCGTCGATCAACTGTCTGTAGATTCCGAGGCCGGCAGCGCTAAAATCTTCTTTCTTTTTTGCAGCCAGTACTGCTTCTGCAGCTGAGATTCCAGTTGAAAGTGCCAGATCCATTCCTCGAACGACAAAGCCATTATTGATGGATAAACCAGCCGCATCACCTGCAATCAACAAACCATCCATGACGAGCTGGGGAGTCATTGCCAGACCGCCTTCCGGGACCATGTGGGCTCCGTATTCCAGCATTTTTCCACCACGGATCAGGGGCTCGATGAGTGAATTCGCCAGGAATTCCTCCATCATTTCTGAAGGTTTTTTACCAGTCTCAATCAACTCATCCAGATGCATGACCAGACCAATTGAGATGGTTTCTTTATTTGTGTATAGGAAACCACCACCGGCCACACCTTGAGTTGCATAGCCAACAATGCCATAAGCCACCCCGGAATCCCCGGTCAGATTAAATCGGTCTTCTATGGTTTCTCTAGGAAGACCAATCAATTCTTTTACACCAACAGCCATATGACTGTGCTCAAATTTCTTGCGCAATCCGAGCTGCTCGGCCAGGAAGGAATTGGTACCGTCTGCCAGAATGACAACGTCTGAGCGCATTTCCTCATCGCCGGCCATAATACCAACCGCACGGCCATTCTCTACGATGACTTCGTCCACTTTAATACCAGGAACCAGCATGGCTCCAGCCTCTTCTGCTTTTTCTCCCAGCCAGCGGTCAAATTTCCCGCGCAAAACAGAAATTGCATTATAGGGGGCTTCTTTAAATGCCTGGTTCTTGAAATCAATATTAAATGAAGCTTGTTCAGTCATGAAGACGACGCGTTCATTGGTGATGTAACGTTCGATCGGCGCTTCTTCCCAATAATTTGGAACGAGGTCATTTAATATGCGACCATAAAGAACACCACCCGAGAGATTCTTAGACCCGGGGTAAGGTCCACGTTCCACCAACACAACTTCCAGACCAGCCTGTGCTAATTTTAATGCTGCAGCACTCCCTGCGAGACCGGCACCTACAATAATGACATCAAATTTATCGTCCATTGTGCTCCTTTATTATTTCCTCGCTTTCAATGCGGTTATTAGAGCTGGTACAACCTGGTAAAGATCTCCAACAATGCAGTAGTCTGCTTGCGGGAAGATGGGGGCTTCTTTGTCTTTATCGATGGCAACGATTACGCGAGAATCGGTGATGCCAACCGTGTGTTGTGCCTGACCGGAGACACCCATGCTCAAATACAAATCGGGTTTTACTGTAGCGCCGGAGACACCAATATAGCGTTCACGAGGCAGCCAGTCCAGCCCTTCCGTTAATGGACGGGTTGCTGCAACTTCGCCTTCGAGGATACCTGCCAGGTCAAACGCCATAGAAAGATCTTCCTTTTTTGCAATACCACGTCCAACACAAACAATCTTTTTTGCCACTGCCAGGTTTACGGAGGCAGGAGGTTTTTGTTTACGTTCAACGAGTGTCGCTTTCCAGGCAGGTTGTACGAATGGAACCGATTCAACTTCACCCTTTGCACTAGCATTTGGCGGAAGGGCATCAACTATACTGGATCCTTGCGTCATAACTACAGTTGCAGTATTGGCTTTCTCGATTCGGATAGCACCACCACCAAAGATTAGATGTGTGACTTCAATTCCACCTGAATCCTGGTTGAAATATTTGGCATCTGTGATTGTGGAAGCATCCAATGCAGCGCTCAATCGACCGGCAACAGCTTTTCCCTGACGGGTAGCACCAATGATGATGAGGGCAGGTGTTTTGGACTTTGTCAATGAAATGATGGTAGGAATAAAATCGTCCAATAAGACATCGGCAGCTTTTTCACCAAGGGCATAAACTTTTTGTGCTCCCTGGGCAAAAGCCTGATCGATCACTTGCTGGTTTCCAACAACCACAGCGGCTACTGAAGCGCCATCAGCCTTGGCAAGTTGTAATGCATTTGCGATTAATTCTGCTAATAAAGCAGGTTTTTCTGAAAATACCCATATTTCTTTAGCCATGCTGCACCTCCTAAAGGACCCCTTCTTTGCTCAAATATCCAATTAAAGTCTGTGCCACATCTTCCGGGCTTCCTTCGATTTTAATTCGTTTGCGATCCGCTGATTTTGGTGCACGCACTGCCAGGACATCCACACGTGGTTTTCCGTCGCCAGTGATTGTCAAATCCTGAAGAGACCATTCAACAACTGGTTTTTTACTTGCTTTGAGAATTTCCTTCATGGAAGGAAGACGGGGAACGTTGATATCGGTAGTAACTGCCAGTGCTGCGGGTAATGAAATGGAATAAACATCAATCTCATCTTCCAGACTTCGTTCAACTGTTAATTTTCCATCAGCAACATCAATCTTACTAATCGCGTTGAAGGTAGGCAGCCCCAAAAGCTCTCCAACTTGCAAACCAACTTGTTGGAAATATAAGTCTCCGGAACCTTCACCAAACAGAACCAGATCACAATCACCCATTTTTTTAATGGCTGCAACCAGTGTTTTTGCTGTCTGGCTGGTATCGGCATTTGCCAGAGAAGCATCGGTCACAAGATACAATTCATCCGGTCCGCGGGAGAGAATATCTTTTTTAGATTTGGAATTAAGCAGTTTATCTGTGCCTACGCTTAAAGCCATCAATTTTCCGCCATTTTTCTCTACCAATTGCAAACCAGCCTCAACTGCCAACAGGTCATACTCACTGATTACCTGTTCAGCCTGATCCAACGAGATCGACCCATCGGGTTTAATGACCATATCTTCAGAATCAGGAATTAGCTTGTAACATACGATTATATTCATTTAACCTCCTCAAAATTTGCATCTACCAATTATTAAATTTTTCTGTAACATCTTGTAGTAATAGTATACCAATCAATGATTAACAACATAAAGTGGGGAACTTGATTAACTCGCCTTCCCCACATAGATTATTCAACCAATAAAGTAAAGGTCCAGATTACTTTCCTTTATAAATTGCTTTGCGTTTTTCGATAAAAGCGGTCATACCTTCTTTAAAATCTTCACTCTGCATCACAATATCCAGAGCAAATGCTTCAAGATCATAGAACTGTTCCAACGACATACCCCAACCACGGTCAATGATTGTTTTGGAGAATTTGTAAACAAGAGAGGGACCTTCGGCTAGTTTGTGCGCAAATTCCATGACCTTGGGCCAAAACTCATCCATGGTGAAAATCTTTTGAGCGATACCGAGACGAAGCATTTCCTGTGCATCAATAATTTCAGCTGTGAAGCACAATTCTTTTGCTTTGTGAGGTCCAACAACACGAGGAAGAAGCCATAGATTGCCGCAATCCGGTACCATACCAATGTTGGCATAGATTTCTGAGAATTTTGCTTTTTCTGATGCATAAATTACATCACAGGCCAGTAATAAACCAGCACCACCACCAGCTGCGATTCCATTCGCTGCACCAATGACTGGTTTTTCGATAGCCTGGATTGCCTGAATAGTTTGACCTAATATGCGTCCGGTTGTATAGTCTAATTTCAATCCACCACCGAGCATGTCATTTAGATCGCCACCAGCGCTGAATGCACGACCAGCACCCGTTAAAACAACGACTTTTACATCTGCATCTGTGCGTAAGGCAATGAATGCCTGATTTAACTCGCCCAGCATTTGTTGGCTTAGGGGATTCATCTTGTCGGGGCGGTTTAATTTTACA
>PHBS01000097.1 GCA_002841995.1 Chloroflexi bacterium HGW-Chloroflexi-8 | reverse complement strand
AACGCGCCGCTGCACGTGGCAGGCAAGCCGCTCACGGGCCACGAGGTCGCGCGGATGTTCGGCCGGCCCTTCATGGGAGGCATGGAGCGAAAAGGCGTCATCTTTTCGGGTGACCCTACCGAGATCCAACAAGCTGCGAGCGTGGCGCTATCGCAAGCGCCTGATGGATATATTTTGGCGGCAGACTGCACAGTACCCAGTGAGACTCCCTGGGAGAACCTGAAGACAGCCATCGAGGTGGCTCACCATTATAAAAAGTAACCGACAAAGATAAAGAGCCATATTTTGTCGCGACCTTCTGTTTATTCGGAATAAAAGTTGCAAAACCGGGGCGGATAGGTGTCCAATGCAAGGATCCAGGCGACCTAATATTTAGTATGACAGCGCTGTCAATCGCATAGATTTTAAATAAATGTCATAATTGACGACATTCGATGGTCCCCTTGGAGATATCGTGATCTTGAAATCAATTCTATATGTAAATCCCCCACCATGAGGTTTTTCATCGCAGGAGTAATGTTTGAATTCGAACCTGTTTTCTTAAAAACCGGCTCCTTTTCGGTGATATACTCAAACTAAACTTTCTCAGGGAGAGCTGAAAATCATGAAACGTGCCGTTAGCGTCAGCATTGGATCTTCTAAACGTGACAAGCAAGCAACTTTTGATTTATTAGGTCAGACGATCAGTCTGGAGCGTATTGGTACTGACGGGGACATGAAAAAGGCCGCACAGCTCTACCAGGAACTGGATGGTCAGGTAGGCGCATTAGGTGTGGGCGGTGCAGTATTGGGATTGCTGGTTGATCAGGATTGGTATGATCTACACAGCGTTCTACCATTGGTTCGTGGTGTAAAAATCACCCCGGTCGTGGATGGCACGGGCTTGAAAGATACACTGGAACGTCAGGCTGCCAGGGTGGCTACACCTTTATTGAATGGTCTTCCCAAGCGGGTTTTTCAAATGAGCGCTGTTGATCGCTACGGTCTCTCACGTGGATTCGTGGATGATGGCTATGAATCGATCTATGGTGATTTGATGTTTACCATTGGACTACCACTGGCAATTCGCAGTGACAAGGCTCTAAAGAGAATCGCAAAATTGATTGCGCCCACCATGGCTCGTCTACCCTTTCACTGGTTGTATCCCACCGGCGAAAAACAGGAAGTACACACGCCCAAGTTTAAAAAATATTTTGACTGGGCGACAGTTATTTCAGGTGATTGTCATTACATAACCAAATATATGCCGGATGACCTTTCCGGTAAGATTATCGTTACGAATACCACCACATCCCGGGATCGTGAAATCTTTAAAGCAGCCGGGGTGAAATACATGATTACGACCACACCGGTGTTGGATGGACGTTCATTTGGTACAAACATGATGGAAGCGGCAATTTTAGCTGCATTGGATTGGAAAGAACCGGTCAATTATGGAAAACCAGGAAATTATTTCCATATGATGGCCGAAATTGTGCAAAAATTAGATTTAAAACCAGTATTACAGGAGTTGTAAACATGGATGTGATCTTAACAGCCGGGGGAATTCCGACTCCAGATGACCCGCTCTATGTGAATACGCAAGGGAAACCCAAGGCCATGTTGCCAATTGACGGGAAACCGATGATCCAATGGGTGTTGGATTGCCTTGCTGCAACAAAGGGAATCGATCAGGTCGTCCTTGTTGGTCTGGATGATCAATTTACAATGTCTTACCCCCGTAAATTGACGCGATTGCAAGCTCAGGGAAGTATGGTTTCCAACATGGTCACTGCAGCAAAATATTTGTTGGAAAACGATTCGAGCGGTGCGCAGACCCTTATTATGGCCTCGGATATTCCTGCAATCAAGCCGCACATGCTCGAATGGATGATTAAAGAAATTGAAAACACAGACCATGACATCACGTATACGGTCGTGACGAAAAGTGTAATGGAAGGACGTTACCCAGAATCGAACCGCTCTTATGTAAAATTAAAAGACGCAGTGGTGTGTGGCGGAGATGTAAACGCTATCAATATCAAAACTGTCAATTATGACAATCCCATATGGCGGGATTTGATCGATAATCGAAAAAATGCCTTCAAACAAGCGTCTCTTATCGGGTTTGATACGCTGTTTCTGTTGTTTATTCGCGCCTTTTCACTCTCGCAATTGGAAAAACGTGTCAGCAAACGACTGGGGATTAAAGGTAGATTGATCATTAGCCCATATGCAGAAACAGCTATGGACGTTGATAAACCTGGTCAGCTCAGTATGATCGAATCCGATTTCTTTGTAAATGATCGATTGACGTTTTAGCGAAAATAATATCAGTCAAAATTGATACGGATTATTCCAAAGCGAAGAGATCGGGTAGTTTTTCCTTAAAAAGCTGTTCTGCCAGGGTGCGAAAATGATGCCCATAGATAGCCAACGTAATGGCTTGCGGAAAAATCCTGGGTTTTTTGAAAAGCGCCCAAAAGAACAATTTCCAGTACTCAACCCGTTCCACACCTTGGATACCCAGAGAGATGATCGACCGGAATAAAGCGCGTATGTAATTCCAGTCCATATAGATCTGCACTTTTGGGGGCTGCACCGTCTGTAAAAACGATTTTGCACGTTGATAGTAGGCTTTTGGAGTGTAAAGATAGGAGATTAATCTTTGGTGCCCGCGTTTTAGGACAGCCAAATCCAGTCGGGGGATGATATTGGTAGAGCCATCTCCGTTGTCTCCGGTCATTTCACCCAACAATCGCCCTTCTTTTTTCATACGATCATACAACCTGGTACCGGTTGGAGCCTGTAACAAGCCAATCATGGCAGTGGTAATACCGGATTTCATGATGAAATTTGCCTGTTTTTCAAAAATGGATTCTGTGTCTGAATCAAATCCAACAATGAAACCACCTTGCACTTCCATCCCGGCGCGTTGGATACGTTTGACGCTTTGCACCAGATCGCGGTTTTGGTTTTGCTTTTTACTGCATTCCACCAGGCTCTCTTCATTGGGTGTTTCAATACCAACAAAGACTTCATTGAAGCCAGCCTGAACCATCATTTCCATTAATTCTCCGTCATCCGAGAGGTTGATGGACACTTCAGTATTAAACGGCACACCAACTTTCCCTTTTCGCCATTCAATCAGAGCAGGCAGCACTTCTTCTTTTAAAATCTTTTTATTACCAATAAAATTGTCGTCCACAATAAAGACTGGCTCCCGCCATCCCAACTGATATAGACCATCCAGTTCCGAGATTAATTGTTTTGCGCTCTTTGTGCGAGGCCGGTGACCGAGCATGACGGTGATATTGCAAAAATCGCAATTAAAAGGACAACCCCGTGAAAATTGAATGCTCATGGTGGCATATTGTTTCAGATCCGCCAATTCCCACAAAGGCGCTGGAGTTTTTTCCAGGTCCGGGTGTTCGTCCGAGGTGTAAACCCGTTTTAAGGAGCCAAGATGGTAATCCATCATGAATTGTGGCAGAGTGATTTCACCCTCGTTCAGAACAAAATGATCCACCAGAGGGAAACTCTCATATTCCGTGCTAAAGAGCGGACCACCGGCAATAACTATTTTTCCTGCGTTCTTGGCACGCTCAATCAATTCATGCGCCGAGTCGCGCTGAACGACCATGGCAGAGATCATAACCCAATCAGCCCATTCGAGGTCGGAGTCTTGTAACGGGTGAATATTGACATCCACCAGTCGTTTTTCCCAGCCGTGGGGTAACATGGCTGCAATTGTCAGTAATCCCAAAGGGGGAGTTCCGGCCTTTTTATCAATAAATTTGAGTGCGTGTTTGAAACTCCAAAAGGTATCGGGAAATTCTGGATATAACAATAATATTTTCATTGGGGTGTCCTTTTCACTGCATGACCAACAGGTATGTCAATATATACCGCATGTAAGCGGTGTCTTTGTAAAATTTCAGGTTGTTTGAAACCTTATCCAGGAACGATAAGGCTTAAGGTAGTTGTGGAAAGAGGTTCATAGGCGCGTAAAATGCACCGACTAATCCAACACCAGTATGTGCACCCAATGCAGGTGCGACGGTTGAATCGGGAAGCCAGTGGCATTTAAAACGCTTATTGATGATCTCACGTAAGTGATCTGCGCCTTCCGGGTTGGCTGTACTGCCAATTTGGACGCGGAGATCGTTGCCTTCTGGAACATCGCGGGCGATGACATTTGCAATGCCTTCTAATGCGCGCCGGAATGTTGGGCTTTTGCCTCGTTCGTAATATTTGCCATCTGTTTTGCTAACACCAATTAAGGGCTTAATGTTCAAAAGATTAGCTAGCAGACCTTTCATGTGACTGATGCGGCCGCCATGGATCAGGTACTTCAAGTCTGGAAGCGTATAGACCGTCTCTGTGGCGGCTCTTACTTTAGCAACCAATTCAACAATTTTATCCACTGGCCAACCGGCTTTTACAGCACGGGCAGCGGCTTCCACCTGCCAACCCTGTGCACCGGATAAGGTGAAGGTGTCGATGAATGTGATGATCGCTTCCGGAACCATTTGAGCTGCCGTTTTAGCGGATTGAATGGTGTTGCTCAGACCCGATGAGATGTGAATGGAAAGTATCGGTCCCAAAGGTGCTAATTTTTTGTAAAGCTCAACAAAATCACCCGGCGATGGCAGTGAGGTGACCGGCAGACTTTTAGTGGTTTGTATCAATTCATAGAATTCATCCGGTTGGATATCCACACCGCTGCGATAGGTCTTGCCATCTAATTCTATTTTCAAGGGGACTTGATGTACCTCAATTCCAATTTCGGAAAAGGCCCCTGGCGTGATGTCCATTCCACTATCAGTAACTATATTCATACAAGTATCCCTCCCAAACAAACAGACTAAAAAACTTCGGTAACCGGTCGAGCGTATGGACCTTGTTGCATCCGGTCCTGACTCTGAAATGCTAACTCACGTATGTGAGTCATGATTGCTTTTGAAACTCTTTGGACGTATTCATGATTTTCCACATCTCCCCGGAAGGATATTGGGCGTCCGACGGTCATATTGTATGGACCACGGAAATACCAGCGCCCTTCTTCTTCTTTGCCTTCAATGTGAGTGATGATGGAGTGTACACGTTCACGTAAAAGATGGATACCAACCGGGATGATGGGTGCCCCGCTCAGTAACGCCAGTCGGGCAGCGCCGGTCCTGGGTTCACAAAAACCGCCTTCCCGAGGGCTGAGAGCTCCCTCCGGAAAAATGACGACGGTCTCATTTTGCGCCAGCCGCTTTAATGCTTCATCCATGGCTGCTTTTCCTTGACCCACAACAACCGGGATATGGCCTGAACTGCGGAGATATTTACCAAAAACAGGGACTTTGAATAGTTTTTCATTTATCAAAATAAAAACCTGGTGATTAGCCATAGCGGCCACAAAAAAGGGATCAGTTGTGCTGGGATGATTTGCAGCGATGATTTTCGCACCTTTTGGAAGTGGTTGATGCCATTGGACATCCATGTTTAACATCGTGCTGGTGTAAGTCTTCACAACGGGTCGCGAAAAATTGTATAGTAGTTGTTCGATCATTGAAATCCTTTTTCAAAGTGCAGTAAGGCTAAATCATCGTCTTGCCCAAAAAAATCAAGACTGCCTCTTTATACGATTTGATCATAATGGATTACTGGTGAATTTGTATGGCACATAACGGCTATCGTAGTCAGAAAAACAGGCACATTATTTTGTAGGGAAAAACGTGCTGGTCATAGTGACTGGAGTGACCAGCATCATATTTGCGAAGGTAATAACACTATTGAAGTTAAAAGTTACGATTAGAAAATCCGGGAAGAAGGTAAAAGAGATTCAAAACAGGAAATAACCCAATCTTCATTCGTGGCAGAACCATATCTTTGTGAATGATTTGAATTAATAAATAAATCAGCTCAGGCAACCTCGAATTAATCTTTTTACAAACTTTGGAGAGGAGTCACTTCTGGGGGTAGCGTATTCCCTTCTTTCCAGGCCCGGATAATACGTGCACACAGGTCGGGAGCATTCAGCGGCCAATTGTGGGATTGAGCTAATGAGATCTTACCGTCCAGGGTCACCATACCTGCCTTACCGCTTGGAAAGCTGGCAGCCAATTCACGCGCCGATTCCTTCATCACCTCATACTCTTTATGCCCGGTCAGTGCCAACACCCGACCCCGGACATGATCCAGTCCGTGTGGAAGGCGAAATGCCTGGTTGGCGAGCATGATATTGCTCCAGCTTTCGGCACTGGTGGACTTGAAATCTCGCTTGAATGATTCAAAGAAAGGATCAGGAATGCCAACTGAGGCGTGCATATTCCAGCGGATATACCAATCGATGTGTTTGAAAGGTGCCAGGAAGGCTTTGTAACTCCAGTGTAAAAGCGCGGGTGAAAACCATTTCGAATAAGCAAGAGGTTTTAGTAACGCTCCGCTCAAAATGGCAGAATCGATTAGATCCGGCGCACGCGAACACAACGAAACGCCAACCTGTGCACCTTCCGATAACCCGACAACGGTCGCTTTTCGAGAGGGGACCTGTGCATAAATCAGGGAAGTGATCTCATCGGCTGCCCGTTCTATTCCGAAGGGCTTTACCTCAATACTACGACCATGTTGAGGCAGATCTGGTACCAGACAGAAGTAATCCTCTTGCAGAAGTCTTGCAACCGGATGCCAGCTCCAAGCGCTGGATCCGCCGCCGTGTAAAAAAACAATGGCTGGTTTATTGGCAAATCCAAAAGAGTCGAATATTAATTTTGATGACAAGGGTACCTCGAATTCAGAGTGGAATAAAATCAATTGAATGGTCGGGCTGGTTGATTAACGTCTCAGGAAGCCAGCCTCATAGCATTTGTAAAAGCATCTTTTTTCCGGCTGATCCAAAACAGGAAGAGCATACTGACCAGAGAAATAAGCAACCCAATGATCAGCATATTGAAATATTGCGGATCGGAATGATTGGAGATCTGCACACGCGAAAGATCCATTTCCGCTTTTCGCAGGTAGACTACACTGTTTTTGACTGTCCAGCGTAGCGTGTGCAGGACGAGATCGCGAGCGATGATGAGCAAGACTGCAGCACGCGGAAATACCAATAGCAAGTTGACCAGGCGGTTGTTTATCAGATTTTCTGGCAAGCTATCCAACAAACGCTGGTAGTAAATGGCTGCCAGGATGATAAAGATCACCAACGCCAGTCCCATCATGCGGGAGGTGACCCGCTCGGTGGAAGCCAGTAGCGGGGTATAGAATAAAACTTTGAGGTAGTTGTCCTGAATAGAGAGAAATACCAACCCAAAGGCTGGTACCAATAACCATGGGAAAGTTTTCTTTCGATAATGCCAGTAGCAACAAAAAACAACACCAAATGCCAGAATAAAGATCAAACCGACCCAGCCTGTGAAGATGTCAAATTCCCAGTACCCGAGCACACTTTCATAGACCTTGCCGGGCATACCGTAGTCCGGGGTGGCATTATAAACCATGGAATGAAAGATATCTTTGGCGTGTGGGTAGCCATCCAAAAAGTCCAGCTCATTCATCAGACCTTCCAGACGAAAAAACGCAGGCAGGACGCGTGGCATGCTTAAGAGCACCGTAAAGATCACCGCCTTAATTAACTGGAAGGAACTTTTCCACCGGATGACAGCCAGAATGCCCATCACAATAAAACACCATACCAGATTGTGAAATGACCCTTGCAAGAACATAAAAAAGATAAAAGGACATTTTGGTGACCCATTTCCAACTTTGGTCGCCTTCCAATAATTCCAGCAGGAACAGAACGAAAGCCGGGAAGAGATAGTAACCACCCCAGCTCAAATGGCCAACTGTTAAATGCGTAATAATAAAACCATTGAATTGAAATAAAAGAAACATCACGGTGAAGGCGAACAAAGAAAGCCGAAACTTTTTACGGATTTTAAGCAAGAACCAGGAAGCAACTCCATACAGGATCCAATTGTTGACCAGAGAATAAAGGCCAACTTCCAACCAGCGCAGCAGGATGACCTGCGGGCTGGAGACCATATCTGCCACACTGAAATAGCGGTCGTTTTCGGTGCGCATGGCACCTACATCGTTCAGGTGGAAGGGGAGGGTGTTCTTTTGTAGGGCAACATGCCAGGCTTGCATGCGAGCCGCCCAGACCTCACCCCAATCCATGAAGTTGAAATTAACATCCCCCCAATTGAAAAAGTAGCCCCAAAGAATTGCCCCGGCCAATATGAGTAAACCCATCCAGACGATGGGCAGCCAGGGAAAGTCTTTTTCTTTGTCCGGGTAAAACAAAGCCTGAATGAGACGGGAAAGATAAGTAAGAAGTTGCTTGAACAGATTCAGCATGAGCGGATTTTCCGGATTAATTGTACTTGAAAGGGGAGAAAGAGAGTAGAGAGAGGATGAATTGACACCCGGGATGTGACATGAGTGGATAAAACCAGGATTATCAAAACAGACATCGGTGTTTGTTCTTATCTCGAAAAACCAGGTTTCTTAATGCCCTCACTGAGCTTATCGAAAGGATGAAACCTGGTTTTTTAAGCTTGCATGAGCTCATCGAAATAGACTATCACAAAATAAGTTCCAACAGGCGGGATGGGAGTAAAAAGATACCTTCTCGTCAATGATTGCGGAGTTCGGCTAACTGTTGATGGCTAAGTGCTCTCCCGATTCAACACGTTTACAGACCTGGTCTGATCAAAATAACAGCTAAAACCTGCACTTAAGTCAGGTGTGGATTTGAATATCCAGTGCTACGATCATGATTAATCAGAAATCGATCAATGCAGATATTTCAAGACGAGTGGATTTCGATGAATTTACAAAAATAAATGGAGCTTCACATGACACTAACAAATAGAATTTACGACAAAATCATCTCATCCGATGGTACAGCATTGGCCTTTGAAAGGGCTGGCAGTGGCTCGGCCTTGATCCTTGTTCACGGTACGGGTGCTGATCACACTCGCTGGACTGCTATTCTATCGCGTCTGGCAGACCAGTTTAAGATATTTAGCATCGATCGCCGCGGTCGTGGTGCATCCAGAGATGCAGTGAACTATGATATTCAGCGCGAATATGAAGATATTGCCACGATTGCTGCCTCGCTGCAAGAACCGGTGGATATTCTTGGGCATTCTTTTGGTGCAGCAGTAGTGTTGGGAGCAGCCCCCATGATCCCAAACTTACGCCGCTTGATCCTTTATGAACCACCCATGTTACGCGAACAACACAACCCATTACGAATGGACTTAATCCGGCGCATGGAAGAGGCATTGGCGAGGGGCGACCGGGAAGCGGTGGTATTGATTTTATTAAACGAAATGCTGCACGTTCCCCTGGTGGCAATCGATATGATGCGGGCAACACCTGCCTGGACTGGTCAGTTGGAAGCAGCTCATACCATCCCCCGTGAGTTGCGTTCCAGTGACGCATATGGGCAGGACCTGGAATCCTTGAAAGCCATCCGTGCCCAAACCCTTTTTCTATTGGGTAGTGAAAGCATGGAAAGTTTTAGAGCTACAACGGAAACCTTACTGGGTCTGTTGCCAAACAGTCAGTTGAAGATTTTACCCGGTCAACAACACAGCGCCATGCTAACCGCGCCAGATTTGTTTGCCAGTGAGGTAAGCCGCTTTTTACTGGATTCGGAATAATTGAAGCGCACACTCAGGAAACCCACATCACAACTGGCTTACCATTGTGCCGATTTCGAAGTCAATTAATCATTCAAAAATACTGCTTGGGTCCGAAGATATTCCAGATCCGGGCGGTTTTTGTGTTATGCAGAATAGCTTCACGTCTTCTCCAGCCGCGAATCCCTGCCGATAAACCACCCAAACAGGTAGCGCGAACTCTTCTTAAGATGGGTGATTGAAAGCCCATCAAGAACTATACTTTGTTCATAAAGTAAGTTTTATTGTCAGGTTAATTCGTTTGGAAGAGGAAAATAGGATGGATAACAATAATATTGATAACCGACAACCACTAAACGAAGGAGAAAGTAAACGATCTGGCGGTTGGATCATTGGTACAATACTCGTGGTACTAGGTGCGGTATTCCTGATGCAAAATGCCGGACTACTTCCACAGCATATTGGAAACTGGTGGGCTATATTTATCATGATTCCAGCCCTGGCTGGCTACGCTAGTTCTCTGGACGAACTTCGCTCGACCGGAACACTGAGCCGAAAAAGCCGCTTGAGTCTGGTCTTTAGTGTTCTTTTAACCCTGCTTTCAGCCTTCCTGTTTTTTGGACTGGATTTCAATTTCTTTGGACCTTTGTTGCTCATCTGTGCCGGGTTGGGTATTTTCTTAAGCAGCTTTAAAGATCGGTAAGCACACATCCAATTGCCAGAGAAAATCTTTTTCGACATTCATCAGGATGTTCAGGTTTTCTCTGGCATTGTTTTTTTAAGTGAGCTGAATTCTTCACCCGGGGAGAAAGAATTGTTGGGATGACATCACGAATTTGATATGTTTTGCCCAAGCGAATCTAGTACGACTTGAACTCGGCTGCAATCCGCAATAATTGGCGTATTGTGAACATGACCTAACCAATACGGGGGGAATGATAAATCCTGTGTCTTCATCAATAATGCTCGGAACTTATTTTGGTTTTACTGGTATGAGGCGGTTTATGGAGCAGCCCTATGGCCATATGCGCGTCTGACTTAGGAGCGCTGAGAGATGAATATATGTGAGTTGTGTTATATTTGTGAGTCTGGACAATTAATTGCAACCAAATAATCAAAGAAATCAAAAGCATCTTTGTAAAGGACCCGTTAATTAATTGGAAATCCAAAATGAGGGAAAAATGACAGGAAGCCTATCCCTGAATAATCAGCTCATCAGCGCGCAATGCCCAAAATGCGGTGCTAATTTGGATCTTGAGAACCGCGGAGCAATGGGGACTTGCGGATATTGCGGTGCAGTTGTGCCGATTAAATATGCTTATGAATTCGAAGACATGCCCAAAGGTGTCCATCAAGGTTACGAGCTTTTCTGGGATGAGCAGCAGGTTGGGTATGAACCGCATTGGACTCGCCTGCAAGCGCTCGGAAATCTGCTGTGGAATACTACCCGATACCCCAAAAAATTTGTTCGCGGTACTTACGATGGCGAAGCCTTGATATTACCTGAATCACTATCCAGGTTCATCCCTGCCTCTTCCATCTCCGTGTTACCTTGTTTCTTCGTACCCAAAGGCGAGCGTCCACCTGTGGATAAGCAGGTTCAGCGACTGATGCAGCATTTGGAATGGGCGCGTGCCCGCTATTATGAACTCTTCAATGGCCAGGACACTTTTAGTATTGCTCAGGAGTCCCCAAAAATATATTATTCGCCCTATGAACTGACTTTTTACCGTAACTTGCAAAAAAAAGAAGAACATCATATTTCCGGCAAAATCTTGAACATCCTGGACCATAACCGTTATAGCTGCCCATATATCTGTTTTACGATCGTGCAGAATGACGCTGATGATTTTCCAGCCAGTGGTGGCCAGCCTTTCAACGGCGGATTCAATACCGGCGGTGGATTTGTGCTGGTTTCCTCCTATGCGCTCAATAAAAGCCAAAATTTCCAAACTATTGTTCAACACAACCTGGCACACGCCTTTGGACTTCCGCATGTATCTGCGTATGGATACGAAATGGAGTACAGCCCATCAATCATGTCCTATAATCGGGATCATGACACCAAAGATTTTAAACCCGCCTCCAAACCCGGCATTTTTATCCCCGAGGATCGCAGAGGGCTGGCGTTAAACCGACGAGTTTTTCACAAGCTGGATTTTAACGAATCCCGGGATGTGCCGCCGGGCTACCGGTTGGATCCACACATCACAACCATCCCGCGCATGGAGATCTTTGGTCAGCCGCAGGGCATCATTGTTCGCACCAATTCCGGGGAGTCCTTTTCCAGCAAAGTTTCCAACATCGTCCAGAATGTCATCCATCCCAGTATCGATGTAGGGATTTCCACATATGATCAGCAGAGCATGTGGCATTCCGACCGCACCTCAACCGGCTGGGTTACCCTTGAAGTGCTTTTCCCCTTTCCAATCGAGCTGACCTGCATCCGAATCCATACCCAGCATAGCGGCTTATACGACGCTGCTAAAGCAGCACGCATCTCTATTATGGAACAGAAAGGAAACTACCTGTCTCTGGGTGAAATTGAGATTGTGTCAATTGATGAACGTATTGCTTTTCCGCTGGTAAAAACCCAGGGGCTAAAGCTGGAGTTGATGGCAGGCGATAGCGGTTATGTGGTGGTAAGAGGTTTGCAATTTTACGTGGAGGATGAGGAGATCTTCTGCCCGCTAATACCGATGAAATAAGGCACCCAGGATGAACCCTGTCTGACTTGCTTTTAAAAAAATAAAATCAGCAAACGCCACGAAAGAGATTGCAATCTCAAAGAAAGCGCTTTCCTGTTAAATGCGATTATTTCTTTATTCTGACCGGATGATTAGTTGCAAACTATCCGCCAGGATGTAAATCCACGTCTTATTGTCTCGAAATATGCCGATCGTAAAAAGCTGGTTTGAATGGAATTTTGCCCCCACCGCAGTACCATTCATTAAACCGTGAGACATATTGATTGATTCGAGGGATTTCAACAAAGTCAACCACCATTTTCCCGCTGAGGGACATTCGTGATCAAGACAACTTTCAACAAGTCGAAAAAAGTTAAATAAGAAACAGACCAAAACAAAGAACCTGTCCCCCTGAAGTCTTTAGGAGGACAGGTCTATTTAAGTAAACAAAGCCCTGCATATCTCAGAAATAAATTTCGTAAGACATAAATCATGCTCTCATTCATTTCTAAAGCGATAGTTTTTCTTGAAGGTCTTAACCCCAATTCACCTTTTACTAATTGCTTCCAACCACGCATTTGCCTGCCCGGGATTTGTTAAACGTATGACCTGTAAATGGCGATGCTCCGGTTTGGCAAATTCGAGTGGATACTCTTTCAAGTGGCGCGGGTAGGATTTGATTAGCCACAAGAACAGCGAATCCTTGGATAAAAACAAGCTGTCAAAGCGCTCGCGATTACCGTTCCACAATTCCACCTTACGAAATACTCTCACCAGGCTGCGCTTTAAAAGCCGGGCAAACACAACCAGGAAGGGATAATTTAGCCAAACGACCGTATCTGCTTTTGGCCACAACACCATGCGAACCTGACGATAATTGCCATCACACACCCAACCGGGTTCATTCGTCAACGAATCCACTTGACTTCGAATATCATCCCAGTCCGCTTCCTGCCAATTTCGCAACCAGTGGATGGCATCCAATTCAATTACCCGGTAACCCAGAATTTTACTCAGGTCTTGAGAGAAGGTTGTCTTACCGCTGCCTGTCGCCCCAATTACAACAATACCACTACCTGGTGCGGGATAGGAAGATCCGTTCATTCTGAAATTGTATCAGGCAAGTTTGAAATCGAGAATCATCTGTTTGGTGGGTATTGTTTCGCCTCTTTGACCAGGTTATTTGACTTCAAAGTTATTGCCAGGATAATTTTCGACCGCCTTGCTGAGCAGGTTGGAATCCGGATTGACCAGATGGAGATCAAAGAAACCAGTCAGAAAATCATTGATCAGAGGTATTTCCTGCTTGACCGGAATCGGTCCTTTGAACTGTATCAACGCAGCCAGTGGGGAATAGAGCGGTATATCGGTGAAATCGAAGTGTTTTGTGTCGTGGATGGTCATGCGTGCGGTCCCGGTAGGTTGGGCTTCCCAAAAACTTTGTAAAAGTGGCAAATTGGGCTTACTTTTCCAGGCTTCGCTGAAAATCAGTAAGGTCGGTTGTGAAACACCTTGTGTTGGCAATTCCCTGTTGTAGGGCACCAGCCAGGGGTCTTCAGCCAGTACAGCCTGGCAGCGCGAATCGATAGCACAGGTTTGCAGGGCAGCACCGCCACCGGTCGAGTGTCCAAAAAGACCAATCTTCGCTGTTTGGATGTGTCCGTTAAAAATGGAAGGGATTTGTCCACTTTGAAGACGGTCGATTTGATCCAGTGTAAATACGAGATCACCGACCCAGCTATCCCCCAGAACCAGAGCAGCCTGTTGGTAAACATCTTCGGATTCGCCATCCGGTAGAATTTTTGGGTTGTTGGCTATTGAACTCCCGTCCGGATAAACCGATACAACCGCACCGTAAGCATGCTCGGGAGCAAAAACGATAAATCCTTGCGAAGCCAGATTTTCCATCTGGGTGGTACTTTGATAGCGCATCCCTTGCCAGCCGTGTGAAAAGATGAGGACAGGCCATTGATCGAAACAGGTAGCCAAGCGAGCATTTTGAAGTGCATTGGTTTTTGAAAGCGACAGGTGAGTCAGGAAAAATCCTGGCAGCTCAAAGGTTTTGGATATGGCAAGCGCATCCCGAACGCCATCTGGCAGATATGGAGCCAGTTGTTCTCCACTTTCAGCGACTGCCGGGTACCAGACTTGAACCATCATCTTACGCGGTTGACTGGGCGGATTGGCATAAATCAGGTCTGGTTCTTCGCTGAAGGATTCCAACCGCGATTCATCCACCCAATAAAAAGTTTGCGTTCCCACAGGGTAAAGACCGGTTGGTTTTGGAAATTTCGGCACAGGCATCAGTATTGGCAGGCTTGCACAGAGCAAAAGCACAACCAGACCGAAAATGGTCCTTCTGGTTTTTGGTTGGTTTTGCGGATGGCTTATGCGTCGTAATGCGAAAGGAATCATCCATAACGAAAAGATGTACAGTGGGATCATCTGCCAGCGTACACCTTCCAGAAAGATGTGATAAGCGATCGCAAGCAGATTGAAGAGCGGAAAAAGATTAATCCAAACGAAATTAACCGGTCGTAGGAACCGGATCAATAACGAAATAAAAAGTATGGCAGCGATAATGATTTCAAATGTGCGCATCAACAACCCCAAGCCAGTCGGTTATGGCGAAGTTTACCATTTGTGACTGTGGAATGCAAGCGGACAAGCTGCAGCCTGGATCTGGTTATAAAAGAGGGTGAATTGTTATTAAGTAGTTGACCCCGATCAACACATAATTTTTCCAGAAGCCTTCAATGGAAAATACCCAACAAACGGAAAAACAGTTGCCTGGAAATATTTCCCCGACAAGTAAGTTTCTCAGTGTAAAATTAAGCCGAGGTCTCCATGACATTGTTTGAAGTATACCCACAGGTCGAAATATTTACAGACGGCGCTTGTACCGGAAATCCCGGACCTGGCGGCTATGGAGTTGTGATCAAGCAAGACGGAAAAACAACTGAGCTTTCGCAAGGTTATAACCTTACAACCAATAATCGCATGGAGCTTCTGGCAGCCATTGTGGGCTTGGGTTCGCTCAAGGTCAAAAGTCAGGTTCGTCTCTATACAGATTCCAAGTATTTGAGCGATGCCATCAATTTGG
>PHBS01000096.1 GCA_002841995.1 Chloroflexi bacterium HGW-Chloroflexi-8 | reverse complement strand
CTAATGCGAGTACGCCGAGCCCGATTCTAAATCCTTTTCCACGCAAATTCTGTAAGAGCACAACTCCTGCAAACACGACCACAATTGCCAATAAAGCGGTGGTGGGTTGAAAAATCACCTTTATTTGGTCTGAGAATTGAAAAATGGCGTTGCTGAAAAATCCTCTTTCAATTGAACGGCTAAAATCAGCGATCGGTTTTGCAATGGCATTTGCCCAATTGGTGGACATGATATACAAGCCCAGCAGAGCTGCCAGTAAAGGCTTTACGAATTTTCGCTGTGCGATCATTAGAACGACCGCCACCAGAATGTACATGCCACCCAGGTAATAAAACATATTTACTGCATTTACCCTGGTGAGAAAAACGCCTAATGCAGTTCCTAATATCAGAATGATAATTCTTTCACTGGCACTCTTACCAACCACCTGGGCGAAAAACAAAGCCAGAACCGCATAGACGCCGATTGCCAGCGCCATCGGTGGAGAGTTAAATGCCATAACAAAACCAATACCAAGAATGGTACCTGGAACAGCACCACCCAGATTGGAAGTAAAATCCAACGCATCTTTTCCTGTAAACTTTTTGCGGACGACCAACCATGCGATGATCATTCCTAAAATAGCCGCAAATGGTGTCGCCATGGCACTCAGGAAGGTGGTGTCCAGAATGGCTTCTACTCCGCGTGTGACTGTCAACGTCCAATGCTTTAATGTTGGTGCAAAATTTACACCCCAGGCTGTACTAAAAGACCCATAAATGATCGTGGCATATAACAAAATAATAAATGCAATGATCAGGTAGGTGATGATGTTGATTGTCCAACGAATAATCGGGTCTTTTTCAAATATCTGAGATCCAGCCGGTTTGCCTGTCACCGAGATATAGGAGCGTCGATTTACGTAATATCGCTGTACCAGAAATATAATCAGTGTTGGAATAATTAAAACCAAAGACATGGCGGATGCTTTTTGATAGTTATATTCGCCAATTACCGCCAGAAAGATTTGAGCTGAAAGAACTGTCTTGTTACCCGCAATGAATAACGGATTTCCTAAATCTGCCAGGGACTCGACAAAAAGCAATAAAAATGACCCGGCGAGTCCGGGGATCAAGAGAGGCAAAGTCACAGTCCTAAAAAGGTAGAAACGACCTGCACCCATACTGGCTGCAGCCTCTTCCATGGCAGGATTTAATCGTTCCAACATGGCTTTGAGCATCAGGTAAGATACCGAGAAGAAAGTGATCGTTTGGACGATGACCAGACCATCCAGGCCATAAACGTCATTCATGCCCTGGACAAATTCGATCCCTAATAATTTTCTGGTGATCAGGCCATTTCGCCCAAATAACAGGATCATACTCAAAGCCAGTGCAAAAGGTGGAGAAACTGTTGGAACCAGTGCCATCCAATGCACAAAATTCCTGCCGGGAATTTTGCATCGCACAATTGCATAAGCGAAAACGAAACCGACCAACGTCCCTGCTGTGGCTGAAAGTAATCCCATCAACATGGTGTCGAAAAATGCTTTTCGTAAATTGGGACCGTAATAGTCATCAAAGTATCGGGCAAAATAAGTAATGTCCCATGCGCCATCTTTGGATATGAAACCACCGGATACTGAGCGATATAAAGGAAAAACGACGAAAACAAAAATAAAAATAGCAGATAATAACAAGCTCATAAACAGAACAGGGTCTCTGCCGATGAGGGAAAACTCACGTATCCTTCTGGCGATAGGTGTACCTTTATTAATGGGAGAATCTGGACTTGATGACGGAGCCTTCATAATCCTCCTTTAGAAAATTATGGACGGCACTCTGCGTGCCGTCCATAATTATTGTGCTAAAACTATTGTTTCAGATTTTCTGCGTTTTGAATTTCGTTGGTAAATTTATCAACGATGGCGGTTTGTTCTCGCCTGACCAAATAAAATTGTAATCAATTAAATTAACATCCAACAATTCGGGATGAGAGAGTTTAACACCATTGATGGTCGGTGCCTGATAAGCATGATATTTGGGTCCCAATGACTGCCCTTCGACAGAAATTGCCCAGTCATACCACAATTTGGCAGCTTGCATATGCTTTGCTCCCTTTAAGATTGCCTGACCACCGATTTCATAACCGGTACCTTCAGCAGGGAATGTCAAAACCAATGGCATTTGATTGTTCTCGATCTCATTCACTGTGTCATGTGAAAAGACGATGGCGACCGCGGCTTCACCCTGGCCTACAAATTTTGCAGGAGCAGCACCGCTTTTGGTGAATTGAGAAATTTGACCCGCATATTTCTTGATATATTCCCAACCCGCTTCTTCACCACGCATTTGCAGGATTGTTGAAAGTGCGGTGTATGAGGTTCCGGAAGTAGATGGATGTGCCACCATGACCTGACCCTTGAATTCTGGTTTTAGGAGATCATCCCAGGAAGTGGGGGCTTTGGCATCCGGATGTTCCGCTAACCAGTTACTGTTGGTTGCAAATCCAAGGCTACCTACATAAATGCCAACCCAGTAATTATCGACATCCTTCATTTTTTTAGGGTCGCGGATGTTTACCAGATTTGGAGAGTCATAGGCTTCCAGCAGACCCTTACCTTTTGCAGAAACAAAACTATCAATCGGGCCTCCCCACCAAATATCAAAAGTTGGGTTGTCCTTCTCAGCTTCGACACGAGCTAATGCTTCACCGGAAGACATGCGAACATAATTTACAGTAATCCCGTATTTCGCTTCGAATTCCTGTTTCATACCCTGGCACCATTCTTCTTGCGGTGTGCAAAGCACATTTAGTTCGGTGTCAGTTATTTCGACGGGTGCTACTTCTGCTGGCGGTGCTTCTGTAGCAACAGCAGCTGGTTGGCAGGCAGCCAGGAATAACCCGGCTAACATAACCACGATCAAAAAGATTCCAATTTTTTTTGACATTTTTTCTCCTCGTATTTTGTTAAAAATGGGATTTTAACTGTCCTCAAAAAATATTGAGAACACTGGAATATTTATTATAGCAATTATTAATTTGGAATGCGCAATGCTTAACCCTTAAAATTGTTAATTGCACATCGGAAGACAAGAACCGGGACGAAGTGAGTGTCAAAAATAACCATTCAAAAAAGCGTATAAGGAAAACAAAGAAAAAATAAAATCAAGCACATTTGATAACTTATTATCTGGATAGCCTGGTGATATATCGGTAACGGTCGCCACGATATAGGATTTTGACAAACTCAACCGGCTTGCGGTTTTGATTATAGGTGAGACGTTCATTCAATAGAAGTGGTGCGTCGGTTTTTATGTGCAACAGGATCGCTTCTTCCGGGGTCGCCAGGGTTACTTCCAGTGTTTCATCCGCTTCGGTTGGAATAATGTTGAATTTTTCCTGCAAAATCGCATAAAGAGAGCCACTTTTTTCAAGATCTTCTTTGGTGATCTCCTGACCTTCCTCTAAAACAACAAAAGAAGTTTGTAAACCAATGGGTGTATTGTCTCCCAGGCGAATACGTTCAATTTGGAGAACCGTAGTCCCGGGTTCCATTTCAAGGCGTCGTAAAATATTTTCGGTAGGAACAACTCTGGAAATGGAACGGATGATTTGACCGGGTTTAATTCCCCGTCGAATCAAGTCCTCCGAAAAACTGGTCAATTCCTGCATCCCTTTTTGTAATTTTTGAGGTGAGACGAAAGTCCCGCGGCCGTGCTCACGATACACGAGACCCGATCTCTCCAGATAATCGATTGCCTGGCGAATGGTTGGACGACTGACTTTGTATTTCACTTCCAATTGGCGTTCGGAAGGAATTGCCTCTCTCGGTTGCCAAATTTCTGCTTCAATTTGCTGTTTTAAGAGACCAGCCAGCCACATGTACTTCGATGTGATGGGATGATGATCGTTAGAACTTGACATTTATTTTTCCTGATGATACTATGTTAGTACTGGTTAATACCAGTTCTATTATCTGGCTTTTTCCTGCATAAATCAAGAGGTATCAGCACGTGAATCAACTTTCTGATGCAGAACTTCAAGCGATCATTAAAGAAGCACTTTCCCGAAACCTGGAAATGAAGCCAGAAGCCTCTTCCATTTCGGTGTCCAAAACCCAAACCTCCCATACAGTGGTGGCGATCGGATCTGACCACGGTGGTTTTGATATGAAAGAAAGCCTGATATTGGAGCTTAAATCCGCAGGGTATGAGGTTAACGACTGCGGGACATTTAGCCAAGAAGCCTGTGATTATCCGGATTTTGCATTGGCTGTTGCGCAACAAGTCAGTACCGGGAAAGCCTGGCGAGGTGTCATGATTGATGGCGCTGGGATCGGGTCCTGCATGGTGGCCAATAAAGTACCTCACGTTAGGGCTGCCTTATGCTATGATGTGTCCAGTGCCATGAATAGCCGCGAACACAATGATGCCAATCTTTTGACTCTGGGTGCTGGGTTAATTGGTTTAGGTCTAGCCAAACAAATCTTAAAAACCTGGCTGACTACTGAATTTGGTGGTGGCCGACATGCCAAACGGGTTGATAAAATTAATGCTGTTGAAAGACAATATTTTAAGGATTAGATTCTATGACTTCAGATCACAAATTAGTTGAATCTCTGGTGGAAATCATCACGCGTGAAGTTCTGGCGGTGATGGGTGACCAGGAAGTGATTGCCCGAAATGCGGATGGATCTTATTGTGTCTCGGAAATGGCAGATGGGATTCGTGTTAAGACCTGTTTTGATTCGGCCGGGCATATCCTTTCGGCAGGGGCTGAACGATTATCTTCCACCATCGGCGTTATTCCGGATGATCTGGGTCTGGCAAAAAAGATTGATCATACCCTTCTAAAACCGGAAGCCACTCAGGATCAAATTACTCAATTGTGTTCCGAAGCCCGAAAATACGGTTTTGCCTCTGTTTGTGTAAATCCGATCTGGATCAAATTATGTGCTGATCTTTTACATGGTTCGGATGTGAAGGTCTGTTCTGTGGTGGGTTTCCCTCTGGGTGCTACGCCGACGGCTGTAAAAGTATTCGAAACAGAGCAGGTATTACGTGATGGCGCTCAGGAAGTGGATATGGTCATCAATATCGGTGCCTTGAAAGGTGGACTGAACGAATTGGTAGCGAAGGATATTCGCGCGGTCGTGGAAGCTGCCCACAAAGGCGGTGCCATCGTGAAAGTTATTATTGAGGTTGTGCTCCTTACGGATGAAGAAAAGGTGATTGCCAGTCTGCTCTCCAAAGAAGCAGGAGCTGATTTTGTAAAAACATCAACTGGTTTCGCCAGTGGTGGTGCAACCGTTTATGATGTTGAACTGATGCGGCGGGCAGTAGGTCCGCAAATGGGTGTTAAGGCGGCAGGTGGTGTTCGAACCAGAGAAGATGCCGAGAATATGGTTAAGGCGGGCGCTACGCGTTTAGGTGCCAGTGCAGGCGTCAAAATTGTCCAGGGTGATCCAGAAAAGAAAGATGCCCCTGTGGGTAAAGCGGTTGGTTCATATTAATTCCGTGGAGCAAAAATTATGTTAATTGCAAAAGTGGTTGGAACAACCGTTTCGACGGTAAAAGACGAAAAACTTCACGGTCGCAAATTATTAATAGTGCGACAAACGGATGAATTTGGCATTCCAACCGGTAAACCGTATGTGGCGATTGATACCCTGGATGCCGGTATTGGGGACCTGGTGTTGACGGCCGCTGGTTCCAGTGCCCGGCAGACTACGATTACCAAAGATACCCCGGTGGATGCTGTCATCATGGCAATTATTGACTCATTGACGGTAGATGGCAAACGGACATTCGAAAAATCGTAAATGGATTCTATGTTGGAGTAATGCGTGGATAATGATCTGATTTCAATTCAAGAAGCGCGGGACCTCTCTGATCGTGCTTATCAGGCCTGGTTGACCTGGTCTAAAGCCACCCAGGAAGATGTCGATCGAGTCTGCCAGGCCATGGCAGACGCTGCTTACGAAGCGGCGGAACGATTAGGTTACTTGGCTGTAGAAGAAACAGGTTTTGGCGTCCCCTTACACAAAAAGATAAAAAACCAATTTGGATCCCGTAATGTGTGGGAGAGTATCAAAAACATCAAGACTGTTGGCGTAATTAATCATGATCCGGCTCGAAAAATCTATGAAATTGCCTGGCCAATTGGCGTGATAGCGGGTTTAATTCCATCCACCAATCCAACTTCGACGGTCATGTTCAAAATCCTAATCGCAGTGAAAGCCAGAAATGCAATTGTCGTAGCCCCACACCCATCTGCAGTAAAATGTTGTGTGGAGACTGCCAGAATAATGTCGGCTGCTGCAGAACGAGCAGGTGCGCCCAAAGGTTTAATCGCCTGTCTTCAGTCGGTTTCCTTGCCGGGTACACAGGAATTAATGCACCACAAACGTGTGGCACTTATACTGGCAACGGGTGGATCACCCATGGTTCGGGCTGCACATTCGGTTGGGAAACCTGCTTATGGTGTTGGCCCAGGAAATGTGCCGGTCTATGTTGATCGAAGTGCGGATATTGAAAAAGCTGCCCGTTATATTGTCGCTTCGAAGGCATTCGATAATTCTACGATTTGCGCAACCGAGCAATGTGTGGTGGCAGATCGGCCAATTGCCAACCGGTTAAAAGAATTGATGATACGCGAAGGCGCATATTTTTGCGATGAGAAACAAACCGACCTCTTACGGAAGTCAATCTTCAATAGTGATGCCAGTTTTAACACAGCATTGGTTGGAAAATCAGCCCTTTACATCGCATCTTTTGTGGGTATTTCTGTCCCTGCGAATACCAAAGTATTGGTCACACCCATTGCGCATGTCGACAAAGAAGAGTTTCTCGCTCATGAGAAATTGACGACAGTACTGGCCTGGCATGAAGTTGCGGATTGGGAAGAAGGTTGTGAAGCTTCCATCACTATGATTCAATTTGGTGGTCGCGGTCATAGCCAGATCATTTATGCCCAGGACGAAAAAATTATCATGGCATTTGGGCTGGAAAAACCTGTCTTTCGCATATTGGTCAATACGATGGGCACTTTGGGAGCCATTGGTTATACCACCGGTGTGATGCCTTCCCTGACGCTTGGTTCCGGCGGGGTGGGTGGTGCAATTACAGGAGATAATATTACCGTCCACCATATGTATAATATCAAACGTTTGGCTTATGAGTTACAAGCACCGCCATTAGCGGAAATGAATAGCGGGCTTGCTGTAAATACAAATTTCACTAAAGAGTTGGATCCATCAGAAATTGAAAGAATTGTTCGTGATATTGTCAAGGAAATCTTAACCAAATAACCCGATCAAGGGAAATTGAAAGGATAAAAGAAATGGCTTTTGAAACTGCTCTTATTGCTTTAGGAATGGTAGAGACTCGCGGATTGGTTGGCGCAATTGAGGCCGCTGATGCAATGGTGAAGGCTGCCAATGTTGTTTTAATTGGCTCCGAGTACGTTGGCGGTGGATATGTGACCGTGATGGTTCGCGGTGATGTTGGAGCTGTCAAAGCAGCAACGGATGCTGGTGCTGCGGCTGCCAAACGCGTTGGCGAATTGGTTTCCGTGCATGTCATTCCGCGACCGCATACCGATGTGGAAATGATCCTGCCCCAGAATACCAAAGGTCAAATTAGCGGCCGTACGACTTCCAAGAGCTAGATCCTTCTGGAAAAGGAAGGACGATCGTGACGCAAGAAACAGGTGCTGTGGCTGCGATCACCCTCGAACAATATCTGGAAGAAGCCGAAGCGGTTATTTTGCACCGCGACCAATCGCAGTCTGCTGTTCCGTTGGCTGAAATACCGCAAGGCAAGCTGCGTGTGGGTGTGGATCTTGGTACTGCTTATCTGGTGCTGGTTGTGTTGGATGAGCTTGACAGACCGCTGGTTGGTGAGTGGCAATTTGCCCAGGTAGTTCGGGATGGTCTGGTTGTGGATTATATTGGCGCAACTGATTTGCTTTTGGGCATGAAAAAAAGTGTCGAACGCAGATTAGGGCGCGACCTTACGCATGCCGTTAGTGGCTTTCCACCCGGTGTTGCATCGGTTGAAGTTCGCGCAACGGCAAATGTAGTCCAGGCAGCCGGTATGGATTGCCCGCTACTAATCGATGAACCCAGTGCTGCCAATCAGATTTTACATGTGCAAAATGGTGTGATTGTGGATGTGGGTGGCGGAACAACCGGGATCGCTATCATCAAAGATGGAACGGTGGTCTACACTGCAGATGAACCAACCGGCGGTACGCATTTTTCACTGGTAATTGCTGGATCCCTGGGAATCAGTTTTGAAGAGGC
This sequence comes from Chloroflexi bacterium HGW-Chloroflexi-8, assembly GCA_002841995.1. GTDB lineage: Bacteria > Chloroflexota > Anaerolineae > Anaerolineales > Anaerolineaceae > UBA6170. Next base: position 7,246 of record PHBS01000096.1, on the reverse strand, counting down.
GGAAGCGCTGAAGATCAAACCGGAAGAACAATCACGCTTATATCCTTTAGTACGAGCGGTAATGGAGAAGGTTGGAAGCATCGTATTGCGCCATATTCAGGGTTATACTGTGGAGCACATCACCCTCGTTGGTGGCGCGTCTGCTTTTACAGGTATGGCTCAGGTTATTCAGGAATACACCGGGATTTCTACATCAGTTCCACGACGTCCGGTCTTTGTGACCCCTTTGGGATTGGCAAAGTTTGATACGTACGAAGACTAGTTTTTTAAGGAGTTGACCATGGGAGATGATTTTTCTCTACGTTGTTATTGTTATTTAGACCGAATGCAACCTCAATATGCTGCATTTGTAGGCACGATTACGCAGGGAGACCTGCCGACCGAGGGAATGGCAGCTTTATATGTGGAGATGGCTCCCGGAAATGAAGTCTTTCGAGTCGTTGATATCGCCGTTAAAGCAACCGAAGCCAGGCCGGGTGCGCAAATCGTTGAACGCGAATTTGGTATGTTTGAAGTCCATTCTCCTAACCAATCCGCTGTTTTGACAGCTGGTGAAGTGGTTCTGCAACGCTTGGGTTTGCGGGTCGAAGATCGTATTAAACCGGAGGTTGTCTCCATTCAGGTTATCACCCGTGTGGATCCTTACCAGGTTCAACTCTTAAATCGTTTCCGTCGAGGTTCCATGCTGGTGCCAGGTGAAACACTGTTGGTATTGGAATGCCAGCCGGCTGCATATATTAATTACGCAGTCAATGAAGCTGAGAAGAAAGCCAGTATTAAAGTAATTCACATTTCCTCTGTAGGCCGTTTTGGGCGTATGTGGCTGAGCGGATCCGAGTCCGAAATTATTTCTGCCAGAGATGCAGCGATTCGTGCCTTGGAAGCGCTGGATGGCAAGCCGGGATAAAGCGAGTATTGGAGAGGACTATGGCGAGAAAATTTTATACCGAACATGATATTGAAGATATGGTCAAAAGTGGGGTGACTTCGCTGGAGATCAACGAAAGTGTCACCCTGACTGAACTAGCTTACGAAAAAGCTGGGCGATTGGGTTTAACGCTCATTCAGGTTGAAGCCAGGAATCCCAGTGCTCCCGTCCGTCCTTATTTATCGCAACAGGTCGTTAATGCTGGTAATTCAGAAAATTCAAAACCGTGTAATTGTCAGGGTCAATGCCAGAATCCGAAACCTGAAAATGCCATTGACTTGAAAGAGCGCATCCGTTCGGCGGTTTTAAATCGACTGGGTAATCAGGTTGACCCTGCCATGCTTGACAGGATTATTGATCGTGTTTTAAGCAGTACCGGAGTAAAGTAACCATGAAGTTTGGTAAAGTCATGGGCACAGCCATTTGCACCAGTAAATACACAGGCCTGGAAAGTCTCAAGCTATTAATTGTACAGCCGTTAAGTAAACATTTAGAAGCGGATGGGGGTCTGGTAGTGGCGGTCGATGTGGTACAGGCAGGCGAGGGGGATATCTGTGTGATGGCGCGATCACGTGAAGCCGCTCTGGCGATGCCGGAGATCAAATTTGTACCTGTTGACCTGGCGTTGATTGGCATCGTTGATGAATATAATGTGCGTCCGGATGGTGAATTGGACTTCATCCTGAAACCCGGGTGGGTTCAATACTCGTGAGGTAGAGATGATAATTGGCAAAGTGATCGGAACAGTTGTAACTACCATCAGTCATCCGCATTTAAAGAATCGCCGTTTGCTGGTTGTTCAACCTTTGAGCTTGTCTGGAGACGTTCCCGATCCCTATTTTCTGGCATTAGATAATTCACAAGCGGGGGTGGGGGATACGGTACTTGTAAATCAGGAAGGAAATGGTAATCGCCAGGCTATCCAAAACCCGGAAGGCTGCATAAATTCAGTCATTGTCGGTATTGTAGATTCGGTGTATTTGGGGGAGTAATCAGTCACAAGGGGGGAGAGACATACTAAGGGTCTTACGAAAGTCTGTATCCCGGCTTTGGTTGTGTTTTTAAAACCAGCCTTGCTTAAATATTCACATAAACCGTCATTGGACATTTTTCACGATTAGCCCACCAGGCATAAGGAATGAATGTCAGTGGCTGACCGCCGATTGTTGTTCCCAGAATCTTGACCACACCACCCAGTAATTCCGGGTCATATTCCGGATATAGACTGTTCGAATCAACAACACAATTAAAGATATCCACTCCCGGGTTGTCTAGTGCTTCCAAACAATACACCAATGGCCCTCGCGAAATGGCATATCTACCTGCACACGAGGTGACTTTTTTGTGCGGACAATTAATCTCAACTGGCATTTCGAAATCCAATTCAAGTACATCACCGGGTATCCAATCTCGTCGAAGTGTAATGTACTGAGCATGACGCGGATCATACCCGCTTGCAGTCGGAGCATAATTTTGTGGTGCCGGTACAATCAGTGGGTATAAATGCCCATTTAATCGTGATTTTAATGAACCGCACCAACTGGGAATTCTCATATTAAGTTCAAAAAAATGTGATTTAGATTTTGGATTTATGTGGACTTTTACTTTACCTTGCCAGGGTAAATCCGACTCAATTTTTATGTTCACTTTGGGTTCCAGTGGAATCTCTACCTGGCTGCCGATATATTGGTGAAGGGAAATAGATTCCAATTCATGAGTAAAAATATAATTACCCAGAGAAGCCCATGTGCGCGAAAGATTAGAAGGGCAGCAGGGAATTTCAAACCAGGATTGGCGTTCATAACCATTTCTGTTTTCAAGTGGATTGTTATAAAGAAAGCGGGTACCCGATAAACTGTTTCCAACCAGTGAAGCGTTGTAAAGGTTGCGTTCAAACAAATCAGCATAAGCGGCATCTTTGAACAATTGAGTCATCTCCCAGTTCCAGAACATTGATCCCAAAGCAGCGCAGGTTTCTGCATAGGCATTCTCAGGGTCCAGTTCATAATCTCTACCAAACGCCTCAGAAATTGGTAAAGAACCCGTGCCACCAGTCACGAACATGCGCTTTTCGATCATATGGTTCCAACTTTGTTGTAGTGCTGGCCAAAGGGAAAAATCTCCAAAACGGTTAGAAATCATCGTTGTGGCTGTATTTAAGTAAGAATAACGAACCGCATGACCTACTGGTTTAAGCTGATTTCGAATCGGGGTATGCTGTTGAAAATATGAACCATTTAACGCACTCCACATGAAGCGTTCTTTAGCCCATTTTTGAACTTTTGTCTGGTTACGTTCAGGTAATTCATGGACGGCCTTGAAATCTGGGTTTTGGGATATGAAAGCTGATTTTGATTTCTCCAATATTTGAGATCTTTTCTTTACGCGTTCATTTTCTCTTATCATTTTCCAGGCAAAAACCGGCAAAGGTTGACGACCACGTTTTTCGATGAATTGTTCAGCCATTTCAATATATCGAGAATCTCTGGTCAGGTCATACAAGTGGATTAAAGCAATTTCGATTTCCTCGTGACCAGGAGTCTTATCCAGACCGCTGTTTAGGAAGGTCGTGCAGATCAAATCAGCAGCTTTAATTGCGGTTGTTAGAAGTATTATCTGGCCAGTTGCCTGGAAATGAGAAATTCCTGCCTCAATTAGGTGCCCGTGACAATACAATTCATGTTCAATTTGTAAATTCTCCCAGCGGCTATCTGGAAAGTGAAATTGATTGTAAGTAAAAATGTAACCATCATTCGTTTGTGTGCGGTTAATCAAATCGATCAACACATCCATATAGCCTGAAATTTTTGGATTGGGGAGTGTAGCGATACTTCGGGATGCGGCATCCAGCCATTTATAGGCATCTGAATCCGAAAAAAACCAGCCCATTCGGAAGCCAGGGATTTTATCGGCAATGAGTCGGAAATTCTGAATACAGCCAGATAACTCCAATTGATTCCATTGATGCTGGAGGGATACTGTATTATTGAGAAGTAATCGAGGTGACCAAAAGGCATCCTGAATGGAGACCCTTTGGAAAGGAATTGAAAACATAAATGCTCCCTGGATTAGGAAATGTCCCACAACCAATTAATTAAACCATAGATCGTGAAAAATAGTTGGATAAATAACCGAACAAAATAAATGCGCATAGTCATTAACTTATCAATAACACACCAGATGATCCTTTAAGGTTTAAGGCAAAAAGAATAGTATCCAAATTCATTATCAGAATTACTGATCTGCTTTTCAGTCCCAAATTTACGAGGAACTTGGAAGAATATTATGTGTTACGATATTTTTGGAAACTGACACCATCGTGACCATTGATTATTTGGATTTGGTGTGGGTGGTTGGCGAGAAGCTCTTTTAATGCTGGGGTGTATTTTTCAAATGTCGATCTCATTATTTTTGGAGGTCGCATTGTCTGTTCTATTGATTCAAGATAGAAGGGGAGTATGGCATCCCCACCATGCAATAGCCAGCGCTCATCATTTTGCACTGCTACCATGCAGTGGCCGATCGTGTGGCCTGGTGTTGGGATCAGAAAGATATCCGGTTTGATCTCCGGAATATGGACCGCGTTGAAATTAAACCAAAAGTCTTTAGGATCTTGATAAAAAACCCAATGTTGATGGTTTCTCCACTGTCTTCGAACATAACCGATTCCAATTCTTCCTTGGTGTTTCATGGCTGCTTCGAATTCCGGTTGGAACACGTGCACATTCGCCCAGGGGAAATCGGAAACTCCACCGGCATGATCGATATGCAAATGCGTTAATACAATATCCCGGACATCGGTTGGATCAATCCCCAATTTTCTGACCTGTTCGAAGGCTGTATTGGTTTCGTCTTTTGGAATACCCATAAACCTTTGAAAAAAGCGGATCACAAATGGGCTGTTCCATTTCAAATCCTTTTTTCCAAAGCCAGAATCGACCAACATCCAACCGCGGTTGCTCTGTATTAGAAGGACATAGCAAACACCGCTGTAATTTAATCCTAAAGGGTGGATTGGACCACAATTGAGATGGTAAATTTGGGTCATAAAATTCTATATTCATTATAGACGAAATTAGGACTCAAATTTATGAAAGAAGTTTAATACGATTCGAAATTATTCATTGAGCGATAATTTAATCTATCTTTTCTGCTTTTCTAAATTCGTGGCTGCTCAGAAATTCAATTTCCTGATTTTGCTCGAGCCATAATTTTTTTAGGCGTGGAATGTGATTACCCATAAGCCAGAACTTAAACCAATCAGGCGCATTCACTTGACGATTTTCATCCTGTTCATAAAATGGATAACCCGCAGAACCTGTTTGCAATATCCATTTATTTTCACTCCTAAACGCAACCATACAATGCCCGGGTGTGTGCCCGGGGGTGGGGATTAGAAAAATTTCCGGGGAAAATTCGGCAAGCTGGACAGCTGGTAACCCGAACCATTCACAATTGGTCATGTTGTATGTTTGCCATAAATCATGATTTTTCCATTGGCTGGTGTTATACCCAATTCCTAATTTTCCGCGGTGATGAAGTGCAGACAGCAGCTCTTGTTCCCAAACATGGATCTTTGCCCATGGAAAATCTGCAATTCCACCGGCGTGATCAATATGCATATGGGTCAGGATTATATGTTTGACATCATGGGGATCGACATTAAACTTTGGAAGTTGATTGATTGCACAATAAACAGGATCCCTGGGAGTATGCACAAAGGAAGTAAAAAAGCGAGTCACTAAATTGGGATGCATGAAATCCTGGATGCCATAGCCACTATCGATCATCACCATACCATGGTTTGTCTCGAACACAATCACGTAAGTATTCGCCTGTACATGGAGTCCGGTTGGATGAATGGTTCCGCAATCAAATCGAATAATTTGGCTCATATTCTTATTCGTAAATAAAGCGAATCAACTCTTTCTTGTCCAAATCACCAAAGAATTGATGCAGATCAACATCTTTTAACGCAGTTTCCATGCTTTCTTTTTTGAACTGACAACCAACCAACTTATTTTCAATTTCACCAACATCACTCAACCCAAGATAATCGCCAAAAAAGCGGATATGTTTAATGATTCCGCCTTCGACCTCAATACGTGCATCGATTTCCCCGATCGGGAATCGTTCTGTTTTCTGTATATTGAAAACTGGTGATCGGCCAAAGTTCCATTCCCATTTCTGATAGCGTTCTTCAGAAATCTTATTAATTGAGACCCAATCCTGATCCGTTAACACATATTCAAAATTTTTGCTGTCCGCCAGAATGCCATTTTTCACTCTTTCCCGAAAGGTGAAAACATCGATTTGTTCGGGTAGATATTCACTGATATTCGCTACCCTGCTGCGAATTGATTTAATACCCTTTGAGCTGATTTTACTGGCTTTTACATTTAGCGATTCGGATACAACTGAAAGGTCGGAGTTGAAAAGTAAAGTGCCATGGCTGACCATTCGATTTCCAGAAATGTATTGGGCATTACCGGATACCTTGCGTTCTTCCACCAGGATGTCGTTACGTCCACCCAGTTCTGCGGGGACGCCCATATCATTTAATGCTTTAACAACCGGAGCCGTAAATTTCTTAAAATTTTGAATATTTTCATGACCGCTGTTGCTGATGAAACTGAAGTTCAGGTTTCCCAGATCATGATAGACAGCGCCGCCGCCGGAAAGTCGGCGTACAACATGGATACCGTGCTCCTCAACATATTTCTGATTGATCTCTTCTATTGTGTTTTGATTTCGGCCGATAATGATCGAAGGCCCATTAATATAGAATAAAAGGATCTCTTCATCCGTTTGGTAATTGCGTAGTAAGTGCTCTTCAATTGCTAAATTGATGCGTGCATCCGTATGGTTTTGATTATCAACAAAGATCATCTTGCCTCCAAGAAAGAGAGTTTGCCCCTTGAGATTATAGAATGAAACTATGGCGTTCTAAAGCGATTTTAAAAGGTGTTACTTGCTTTCGGTCTCCAGGATTTCTACGTAACCAAGATTTCCATTCACCCGGATGCGCATCCCTGTTTTTAAAATCCTGGTACCATCTACGATCCCGACAACAGCGGGGATCCCATATTCGCGAGCAACCACAGAACCGTGCGTCATCAATCCTCCGGTCTCCAGCACCAATCCAATCGCATTAACGAACAAAGGTGTCCAACCGGGATCCGTAAAGGGGGCAACCAGGATTTCACCCGGCATCAAACGATCTGTACATGGATCCAGGATTACATGCGCCGGACCTTCAATAATGCCAGAAGAAACGGGACTACCGGCCAGTGCATTGGGGGGAAAATTCACATCGGA
>PHBS01000238.1 GCA_002841995.1 Chloroflexi bacterium HGW-Chloroflexi-8 | reverse complement strand
AGCCGTATTGTGATGTGATCATAATCATAAGCCATCTCGGATTCGCTCTTTCAAATTCTACGATTCCGATGATCAATGTTGGTGATGTCGAGCTTGCTGAAAAATTATCCTATGGAGAGGTTCAATTAATTGTCGGTGGTCATTCACACCACGAACTCAACACTCAGGGTCTCAGCCCAAAGAACATTGTCAATGGAATCCCGATTGTTCAAACAGGTGCATTAGGTCGTTACCTCGGCCAGGTGGATATAAAAATTGGACAGAAAAGTACTGCAGTTACGAATGTACGACTGATTTCAACAGCCAGTTTGCCAATTGATCAGAATTTTGAAAATACAATCGTACAGCCTGTTTTGTTACAAGCCAGAAGTCTTTTTTCTCGAAATTTAGGGTTTGTTTCGAACGATCCCTGTTTTGATACAGATTATGTACGCAACTCCTTTGCTTCAGGTGAATTGGCCCTGGCAAATTTTATTACAGATGCAATTCCCGAAAGACTTAAAGTCAGTGGCTATGATATTGACCTGGCAATGATTGATTCTTCCAGCCTGCGGAAAGGACTCACACCGGCGCAACCAGTTTCATTTGGAGATTGGTTTAATGTCATGCCTTTTGCAGATACAATCCGGCTTTATCGACTTACTGGAAAACAGCTTTTTGATTTGCTTCAGGATAACGCCAAGAGAATCGATCGCCCAAATGAACCACACACCGAACGCGGTTTTCTGCAATTTAGCAAAAATCTCCGATATTCAATTGCATTAGAGTCTCATCGTTTTCAATCAGAAGCAGTTGATATCTTTATGAACGATCATCCCATTGAGGAACAATTTGACAAAGAGTTTTTGTTAGCTGGTACAAATTTCATTCGGGAATATGCCAATAGTTGGGAAAGATTAGATGACCAGCACCAGGATTGTTGCTTTATTGATCTCCATAAGTTGAACCATTCAGATACTGAAATTTTTTTGCGTAGAGAAATGGTAGCATTCATAAAAGATGCAGGAGGAATTTCTGCAGAGAGTGGTGCAAAATTAAACGGACGGCTCAGGATCATTGAAAAAGCACAACCCAAAATGAGTTCTGTGAGTTTGTCTCAATTTACGCAACATGTAGGTGAGCAAAATCATGCGATGGCAGGGGCAGTTATTGCTGCATCCGCCGCCCATGCAGTCGCTTTAGGCCAGGCTTGTATGACGATCTCATTGAAGAAAGTCAATGGAGATTTGCCTGGATTCCAATATGAATTGAATCAGGTGGATGAAATTAAACAAAAACTACTTCATTTATGCGATCAGGATGCTAAAGCAATAAATGAGTTTGTGGCATTACGGGAATCGGGTCAGGAATTGAAAGGGAAAGAAATCTTGTGCGAATTCCCGATCCAGGTCTGCTGGTTGTCAATTTTAGCCGCTCAACAATTCGAAAATTTTCGGGTATCAGTTGATGAGAGAGTCCATGACGATTTGGAAATGTGCATAAAGCTTTTGTTTGGAACTGCGTCTTCGGCTATGCTCTTGTTGGATAGCAATTTAAGAATTTGGACAGATGAAGATCTTCATAAAAAGTTTGAACCGGTTTTGGGAGAATTACTGATGTCAATATCAAAAATTAAACCAGTTGAAAGAATTCGAACAAATATTTAACAATAAACATCACAGGATTTGAGAAAAATTACCACATGACAAACATCAACCAAGAGGTAATAAAATGAGCACAATTTTAATAGAAAATGGTACCCTGGTTACCGTAAATGAAAAAGGTGAGATATATCCACGTGGGTACATTTTTATTGAAAATGACCTGATTTCTGAAATTGCCGAGGGGGAAGCACCTTCAAAATATAAAAAAGCAGATCAAATAATTGATGCAAATTTTATGGCGGTGATGCCGGGTATGGTTAATGCTCATACT
>PHBS01000237.1 GCA_002841995.1 Chloroflexi bacterium HGW-Chloroflexi-8 | reverse complement strand
AACGGCTACGTATGTGATCAGCTATCTATTATATGTAATCGGTTGGGGTCAGCTTCGGTTTGGACGTGCTGCTGCTTTAGCGCTGTTGATTGCTGTTGTCAACTGGATACTAATATTTAGTGTGCTTCGAATAACCCGGGTCCAGGATAGGAGCAGATAACATGGCAAAGAATATACATATATCTCGCAGAAATTGGAATTACAGAATTGTAAATACTATCCTGCTTGTTGTTACTTTGGTTGCAATTTTACCAATTGCTACGACGATATTAATTTCTTTCAAAAAGCAACAGGATATTACTCGAAAACCTCCAATTATTTTTCCCTGTGATACAGAGACTTCAAAATTTGATTTGAAAGCGTGCCGATGGGCTGTGGAAGGTTATCAACGTGTTTTTGCACCAAAAGCATCCGAGACTGCTTTGTTCGGATTTGAATTGACAGGGAACCTCATCCAGACATACATCCCTAATACAATTCTTTATGCTTTTTCAACAGCATTTGGCGTTATGTTTTTGGCTAGTTTTTCAGGCTTTGCTTTTTCGAGGTATCAATTTAAAGGGCACAACGCATTAATGACAGCAATTTATGCCGTTACAGGTGTACCTCTTTTAACAAATTTATTGGCAATTTACCAGATGTCGATCACTATGAGGAAATCCATGACTTTTTTTGACGATCGGATTTTCTTGATTTTTGTCTATCTGGGATTTTTCCTACCTATCAGTGTTTGGATAACAAAAGGTTTCTTTGATGCAATACCAAGGGAACTGGAAGAATCTGCATTAATAGAAGGATGCAGCCCAATGGGTGCACTGTTTCGGATCACCATGCCCTTAGCCTTACCGGGACTCATGTCAGTGTTCTTAATGACTTTTGTAAATGTGTGGAACGAATTTATTGTCGCTTATCTACTCGTAAAGCAAAATGAATTCAAGCCGGCTATGTTCGGTTTATATGATTTCTTGAGTCAGAACATTGTTAATTTGCAGGTCTTGGCTGCAGCCTGTATTATCATTGCCGCTCCCATTGTGATTCTATTTTTGTTTACCCGCAAGACTTTCTTCAGTGCAATGGTAGAAGGTGCTGTGAAGGGTTAATGAATTCTTAACGATGGTTTTTCTCAATTCATTTTTAGTTATTAATCAACATTGATTTGAGAATCAGATTTTTTTTTGGAGAAGAAGACGACAGTGACTGAAAATTCTATGTCTGTTAATTTTGGGACATTAAGGGTGATACCAGGACAATCCGGGTTATCAGAATCTTCTGACTCAAAATTATTTCTATTCGTCGGTGACGCTACTTCTCATCCTATTCATTCTATTGTTCCAGACTCTGGTGTCATTTTGCCTGGACCGCGTGAGAAAAAAACAGGAAATGATTTTTTACTGACAATATACCATTTCAATGATCTTCACGGTCACCTGGTGCGTTTTATTCCGGGTGGAGAAGATGCCGTCATTTCTCGCATGGCCTGGCAAATCCATGAAAAACGTAAAAGTGTTTTAAATGATCCTGATAAAGCGGTCATGACTTTTTCCGCTGGTGATGATTGTATTGGATCTGTTTTTGATGAATTACTGGGGTCAAAACCATCCGAATTTGAAACTCACGCAAGTTATCATTTGTACTCAGAATTGGGTGTTGATGCCGCTTGTCTAGGAAATCATGATTTTGATCTTGGCTTTCCATTATTGATTAAGTCAATAGAACAAAATGCAAAATTCCCAATTCTTGTCGCAAATTTATCGGGGTGCGATAGAATAAAAGATTTGGTATTTCCAGCTGCCATTAAAGTGGTAAAAGGAATCAGAGTTGGTTTAATTGGTCTGGTCACTCAAGCTGAATTAAAAATATCTGATTCAAATTGCTCAGTTACAGATCCATATTTTGCGGCGAAAAATTTGATACATGCA
>PHBS01000095.1 GCA_002841995.1 Chloroflexi bacterium HGW-Chloroflexi-8 | reverse complement strand
GAGTTTTGATTGTGATCGGAGCTTCTTTTGCAATGGGTACAGTTGGTGTTACTGCCGGAACGGCCTCCCTGATTCTCGGACAATTATTGATTTCTGGTATTGTCGACTCGCTTGGTTGGGGCGGGCAGGCACCTATTCCTTTTTCCTGGCAGCGAATTCTGGGTTTGCTGCTCATGGGCATTGCCATCTTTTTATTGGTTCCGAAAAGCAAATAATTTAATTGTTTGAATATATTTCTCTCGTATTTAACATTTTTCAAAAGAAATTTATGCTTTAATTAATCGTATGCAAAAAAAATCCAATACAAACTTCGTACTAAAAATTATCGACCAAAATTGGCTGGGTAACGAACCTGAACAATTTGATCTCTGCTCACATGGACATCTTTTGCTGGAAATTGCCGGTCAGACTATTTTGGGTGGACGTGTTGAATTTGGACTAAGCGAGAGTGCACTGGCATTACTTAGAACACTAGATCATGACCATGATACATCGTCCCCTGTCGCCGAAAAATTAATTTTCCACGGCTGCGGTACTGAATTGATGCATGGCTGTCCAATCGGCGTTGATTGGAGTGTCAGGCATCACAATAATATGGTTTCGATCAGCAATATAAAACGATGGGATTGGCCAGACGAGACCCGACCAACATTGTTTTCAATACATAATATAGATTTGGATGAAGCAGATTATCGGCAAGCAGTGGTCTCTTTTGCCAATCAGGTTAAATCATTTTTTATCGACCAAGAAAAGATCTTTTTTGACCAAAATGATCATCTGGCTTTCGAAAAATTCTGGATGGAATTTGACCAGCTTTTAGCCAGACATACATAAAACTGCTGTTGAAATCATAATGGTTTCGTGCCGTTGAACAGGTTGGCGTCGAATCGTTTTCGGTTACGAATGAGACGAGCATACTCCAGGATTATCACTGGCATAAGCATTGCGAACGTGAGCATGGATAATCCGAGTAACGCCCCAGGCACCTGGTCTTGCCATCTGATAGGTCCACCAAAAGTAAGCGGTGTTTTACCGGTCCAGTAAATTACAATGAAAATATACTGCATGACAGAGGTTAGAAAAGCAGTCCCGAATAAAACCAGAACCCTGCGCCAGAAATCATCTGAACGAAAATAAAATAATCCGCCCAGAAAGAACAACACAAAGGATAAGGCTAACAATGGTTCGGAAACACTGTCGGACATCTCGTCCATGATCAAAATAGACCAAATAGGCAGAAGCGTATAAACGGCGTACACCAGGCGGCTTGGGTCCTGCCATATGCCCTGGCGCAGTTTATGGTATCTTGACGGAGAAAGTGAAATAAGCACCGCAATAAAAGTCGCTAATCCGAAGGGGATCCATGCTCGCCACGCCAAAATTGCTCCATCCGGTCCTTCGCTTTGCTGTAAAAATGTGCTGATCAGGATCAAACACAGAGGGAAACCAAACCACCAGCGTGGAAAACCTTGTTTCCATCCAATCACGTAGGCAACAAGAAAAACAATCATAACCAGGAAGAAGATCGTGCTTGGCAGCCAAATATTTTCACTGTTACTACTCGGGAAAAGCCGTCCTTGCAGCATCAAAATCAGGAAAAAGGATTGAAGACCATATAATGGGAAAAGCCCCAACCATTGTCCGGATTTGGATTCCGTGCTGAAGCGTTCTGACAACCCTTTGGTGTCGCTTGAATTGGAATATTGATCAAACATTGCTCCCTCACTTTCAAGGGAAATTCAACTTTGTCTATACAATATCATATTCTGCTCGTTCAGACAACTTGATGTATTTTAAAGAATGGCTTGTTCTCTATTGCCATATAAAGCTAGATTTTAGCGTTAAGACCGGCATTCGGGACACGAAATGCAGCTAAATTCACTGGCATGACATTCGTATGAAAAGTAAAAAACGTAAGTAAGACAACAACGGTGCAGACTTCCTAAAAGCAATTTAAGTTCATGCAAAAGATCGTCGAAATCGGAAATACACACCTGTAAGAGATATTGAAACTTTTGCTTAATTTTAAAAAATTAATCTTGCTTTTTCGGATAATATTCTGAAACCACACGCTAATAGTGGATTTTCAGCGCATTTGAATCTTGTTCGGTGTCTTGTGGAATGTGAAAATATTGAACTCTCGATTACATTGTGCAATACTATAAAAATTATCGATCATGGTTGCAATTTTGGCATGAAATATTCGTTGAACTAAGCCGTTTGATTAAAAAATCAAAGATTTCATAGACTTTCTCTGCCAGTCGAACGTTTACGAATTTTGGGGTACAAAAATGGAAAAGAATCCAAGTCAACCGCTCTACACTGGTGATATCGCCGAAGAAAGCATCGATCCTGCGTTTGAATACACTTCCACAGCACAAGAAATCACCTTCACTGCTGAAGAGCATGCCATTTGGGCAGACCTTTACGCTGGTATTCACCAGGCCCACTTCCTCGAGCACGTTTGTCAGGAATTTACGAACGGTTTAGAGCTCCTTCAACTGGATCCGCTGCACATCCCTTCCATAAGCTACTTGAACCAGCATATTACCTCACGAACTGGCTGGCGTATCGAACGTACGGCTGTCCGCTACACAAATGCAGATGACTGGTACACCCGCTTCGAAAAACATGTTTTTCTGATCACAGACTATTTACGCACACGTGACCAGATGGAATTCACCCCGGAACCGGATATGTTTCACGATATTTTCGGTCATTTGCCATATCTGACTCAGGATTTCTACGCCCGTATCGAGGAAAAATTTGCGCCTGCTTACCTGAAAGCGACCCAGGATGAAAAAGAAGTCATCAAACGCCTGGCATGGTACAGCACCGAGTTCGGTCTTGTGATCCAGGATGGCCGTTTCAAGGTCTTCGGCGCAGGGACGATCTCCGGGCGCGCAGAATTGGCTAACACGATCATGGAATTCTACCGGCTTGAGCGCGATAATGTCATTAATTACCGCGGGGATCTGTTTGGGCAGCTTCAAGATCACTTTTCCGCTCACCGGGATCAGATTACCCGCATCATTGAGGGTATAAACACGCTTCATAGAAAAGGGCAAATGTCTTCTCCGCAGCAAGGCTGGAATGTCGTCCGAGACCTCTACCTCAGCCTGAGCATTCCCCGTTTGGGTTACCTGGGCGGTGAGGTCATCCTGGCACCGTTTGATATCGAGACTATCGCGCAAATTCCGAAAACAGTCTACGCTTTAAACCCTATGTTCTTTGTTTGCGAATCATTTGCACAAATGGATGCCTTACTGGATTCTTACCTGAAGCCGATTGCTATGCGTGGTCAGTGAAACGATCTGTTTTTATATTTGCTTGATTTTTTTCCAGACCAACCAGCCAGCGCAACTTATGCCATTGGAAGCAACAATGGTCATATAAGCTTCATAACGACAAGTAAGTGTGTCACCTGTTTCTACGTCCCCGCGATCATGAGTGGTATGAGAAAATTCACGCATATGAATATCCATTTTTTGCTGCTTAACGGATCACATCTTTAGACCAGATTTGTAAATTTTCGCGCGAGAAACACCCGGGGGTTCCATTCTTTCCAATATGACCGTTGATAGGAATATTGGGTGAAAACAGGAATCGGCATCATGCAGCTTGTTTAAATAATCCATAGCCTTTGTTTCGCAATTTTGACCTGTAATGGTAAAGAAATCTAAAATGCGCTGCTTCAGAACACTAATTTGAGCATATCAGGCGGATCAAAAAATCACGGCAAAGGCAGCTATCTATATGTTAAAATTGAAGTCAGGATATTTAAGAGGAGGACACAATGTTCGGAAAAGCTGCAGGACAAAAATATCCATATTTTACACATCCAATCACTTGGCTAATGATGTTGTTTTTATTGATTAATCAGTTAATCCTGTCGCCTTATTTTCCTTCCTTTGTGAGTGGAAAATTAAGTGATTTTGCTTTAGTCTTCCTTCTCCCCTTATTTTTTATTGCATCCGGAAGTTTGTTACCTTTCTCCCGTTTACAAAAAATTATCCCCTGGCTGGGATTTGGAATGACCATCTTTCTTTTTGGATTTGGAAAAATCCTTCCACCGATTAATGCATTCATTTATCAGACTCTTTCTACACTTTTACCATTTAATACGCATTTTGTTCTCGATCCAACAGATGCGTTTGCGTTATTGATGCTCATTCCTTCTTTTTGGATCTGGAAGCAAACAAGTTCATCTGAAATGGTTCTATCCTTTCGATGGAAATGGATTTTCTTACCTGCAGTTCTCGTGATTACGCTGGCGGATGCCGCGGCACCGAATTATGGAATCACCTGCCTTGAATATCAATCCGATGGCATCTTATTTGCACAAACTGCTTACTACGGTGAGCCATACGAGAGTTCTGATGGGGGAAAAACATGGAATCCTGCAGATTCTGATCGAAACCTTTCCAGCCCATGTGAAATGAATGCGAACTACAGTGACAAACAAATGGTTTTTACAAGTTCAGACGGGTTAATGGTGAAATTCGAAAATTCCAACCAAATTCTTGAATCCCGGGATAACGGCAAAACCTGGAACACAAGTTACACTTTCGACCAATATTCTCAAGCTGAAATCGCCTATCGAAAGCATAATAATTCTTCGATTGATTTTCTACCTGGTCCCCTGGATGTGGTGGAAGATCTTGAGACAGGTAACCTTGTGGCAGCAATGGGCCAAAGTGGGGTACTGGTCCGGACTCAGGATGGCTTATGGCAACCCACAGCGGTAAATAATTACCGTCCGCTCTCCCGTTTAAAAGAAAATGGTCTGGCTGGTTATTTTTTTCTGCTATGGGTGGAATGGGTCATGTGTATCATCGAAGCGATTTTCCTGATCAGCCTATTTAACTTGCCCTGGCGAAAAAAATGGTGGCGGATCGTTAAGGTGATTTTAGCCTGGCTTGGTTGGGTGTTGATCTTGATTATGTCCCCAGCCATTAGCGATAGCTATTTATTGGGATTTATTCAGGTTTTTGGTACTCCTTTGGCAGCTCTTTGGGCAATTTTCTGCTTGGTGGATGATATCAACTCCTGGAAAAAACCACCAACCCATGTTTGGTCCCGGTATATCCCGTTGGCTGTCTTTGCGGCTGTGACTAGTGCAGTATGCTATCTCCTATGGGGTCTAAACGTTATCCCTTCTTATAATCTTGTTCTTGGGATTGTAATGGGTTTAACCCTTATTTTTGCAATTATTGGTACAATATGGAGCGGTGTCTTACGACACCAGGAGGAGCAAAATGAATAACGAAGACTGGTTGTTCCATATTCGAAAAGAACTCGAGAAAATTACGAGGAATGTCGCAGTCGAAATTTGGCCGACCCCCGATGGCAAGTGCTATTTTAATTATCGTCTTGAACATGTTCGCCAGGTAGAACGAGATGCCCGCTGGCTATTGCAAGCAGTTGGTGGAGATGAAGATATCGTTATTGCGGCTGTCTGGTTACATGACCGATACCAACCCCAATTGGCGAAACCTGACCACCATTCTTTGCTGGCAGCAGAATGGGTGCGCGAACATCTGGCTGAAACTGGCTTTCCGGTGGAGAAAATAGATGCCGTTGCTTATGCAGTTGAAAAACATTCCAGCCCGATCAATTCCCTTCCTGAATCTGCCCATGAAGCCCGCGTTTTGTGGGACGCTGATAAACTCACCAAACTTGGACCGCTTTCCTTTGTGAACATGGTTGCCGTCATGCCAGCCTATCCTGAACATGCCATGAATTATGGCGAAATTGTACGGATGGCAAAGGATGAACTCGCCCGCAGGAAAGAGCTGGTTGATCTCTTTTATTTCCCCGTTTCGCGTGAGCGGGCAGCTCAGCGTATTGCTGCCCAGGAAACCTTTGTGCATCAAATGCGTAAAGACCTGGCAGGCGTATAATCGGATCAAATCAAAAAAGACTATCCAACCGGTTAGTCTTTTTTTTAAAACCATTCTAAGAACCTGAAACATCGTATGATTAACCTGAATTTTGAAACGTTTGAACCCGCGATTCAGCAACAGCTCAGGGAAATACCCCTGAGTGGTGTCATTCATGTCAGCCACAATGGGAAACCCATCTTCTCACATGCTTATGGATATGCAAACCGCAGTGAATCAATCCCCAACCGTCTGAATACCCGTTTCGGTATCGCTTCCGGAGGGAAACTGTTCACCGCCACAGCGATTGCACAACTCGTCCAACAGGGAAAAATCAGTTTCAATCAGGTTCTGGTAGATTTTCTGGATGGTGAGCTGCCTCAGATTAGCCCGAAAGTCACCTTACGACATCTGTTGAGTCATACCAGTGGAGTGCCGGATTATTTTGATGAATCCATTCTTGATGACTACGAAGCGTATTGGCTGGATAAACCTGTCTATCGCATGCTGTCTGCAAAAGATTTTTTCCCGTTGATCGCCAATTTACCGATGCAATCCACACCGGGAGAAAAATTTAATTACAATAATATGGGTTTCGTCTTGCTCGGATATATTGTCGAGAAAGTCAGTGGTCAGCGTTTTCAGGATTATATCGAAGAGAAAATATTTGGTCCGGCCTGGATGAGATCCTCCGGATATTACTTCAACAACCGACTTCCCGAACATGTTGCCCTGGGTTACATTGAGGAAAAAGATGGCAGTTGGCACACGAACCAATTTGCCCTGCCAATTGTCGGGCATGGAGATGGCGGGGTCTATACGACGGCTGCAGATTATGGACGTTTCTGGAAAGCATTTTTCGAGATGCGTTACTTCAAGGATGAGATCCTACAAGAAATGCTCAAGCCAAATGTGCCTGTGAGCAAAGATGGAATCTCCCAATATGGACTGGGTATATGGATCAATGATATTGCCCCAACCCGCTGTTATTATGTCACCGGTGAAGATCCGGGGGTCAATTTCTATTCAGCGGTCTATCCGGAAGTCAACTTGCAGATCACCATTCTGGGTAACAGTAACGATGCAGTCTGGCCGTTGAGCAAGGTGATCAGAGCTGAGATCTTTGGTCTTACAAAAAGCGATTGACCCGCATTAAAAAATTAGATACACATATTTTCAATCATTCATTCAAAATTCACCTAATGAACCAATCCTGCATTTTGTTATTAAAACAATTGAGGAAGAATGAATATCACATTATTTAAATTCTTTCTCCGCTTTCTCACAATTCCATCCGGTCAGATTTCCAACCGTATTATGAAGATCTCCCATCTCTGGATCATGTAGGATGAAAAAGTATTGCAATAAGTTTCGGGATACGTTAGCGCTAAACTTAAAACCACAGCATTCTGCCAGAAACCTGACCAGCCCCGGGTTCCATCCGGAAAGCACACCAATGCTTGTCCAAATTTTCAAAAAGTCTATAACAACGCTTATGACCTCTAAAAACTGCTCTTATTTGTTGTTTGTGCTGGTTACTTTGTCTTTTTTCGTATTTCTATTTGTGCTTTTTATAGCACCCACCAGGAAGACCGCTGCAGCAGCAAAAGCCATGACAGCGGCACTCATGAATTTGAAGCGCACATCCTCAACCTGAAAAACCACGGCAATCCCGGCAAACACCAGGGGAGTAGCAAACTGCCCCAGGTAGAGTGAACTGTTAATTACAGAAAGCGCGGGCGAATTCAAATTAGCGGGCACGCGGTTGGCTGTTTCCGTAAAAATGGTTGGCATCAACGAACCAATTCCTATACCAGCGATAAACATACCCAACATCACAACCTCGAGTGATGCAGCGAAAAATTGAACAGCCAAACCAATTCCCAGGGCAACTAATCCCACAAAATGAGTAAAGTTCTTTAACAGAGAACGGATCTTCCCAAACTGAAGTCCAACCAGGAAAGCGGATACATTCAGAGCTGCGATTACCAGACCGCTTTGCCCTGAGTTTCCAATACCTGTTTCCTGTAAAAACAGGGCAGCCCGGGTGGGTAGAAGATAAAAAACCACCATTAATAAAAAGGTTAAGAATCCGAACAGCCAGACAACCCCGGGTAGACGGTTTGATTCCCCTTCGGTTTTTTCGGTTTTTTGCGGTTCAGGAAGAAAACGCCAGATTAAAAAACAGACTGGAAGACTGACAAGGTAACAGGCAAAAGCGTATCGCCAGCTAAATACGGCCAACCAGCCCGAAATCAATGGCATGATGACCCCGCTCAAAGTTGCCATCGCAGATGACAGTCCCATCGTATTTGCACGTTCATTGCCTTCATAAAAATCAGCAATTAAGGATAAAGAAAGCGGTGCCACTACCCCGTTCCCAATCCCCAATAGCGCACGTGTCACCAGCAGCATTGTTAAGGAATTTGCGAAACCACCGCCTAAACCGCCCAGGATATAAATCACCAGACCTACAAACAAGAGCTGACGTTTACGGAAGACCATCGCCAGACGCCCGGAGAACAAACTGACCGGAATGACCAACAATGGAGGCAAGGTTAAAATCATTTGAATAGCCAGGTCACTGGCATTTGGAAACGCTAAACGGATTTGCCCTAAAGCAGGAGAGACAGCCGCCCCGGAAAGCACCGACAAAAAAGAAAGAGATAAAATAGCAGGTTTGATCAGCTTAGAATTATGCATTGGATTATTATATGCGTAAACAATTAAAACCGTTTCGTAAACACTGCATTCTTTTTTTGTAAAAGGGACAGGATTTCGCTAGAATGAAAACAGAAAAAACGAACTTGAGGATGAACATAAATTTCTTGTTTGGCTCATAAACAGACAGGTAATTATTTTATCCCGATACAACAAAACACAAATTGAAATATCACCCAATAATGTTGGATCCAGTGATTACTGGGATGGAAGGAGTTGATAACGATGAAAAAGATCAATTTATTGAGTTTGTTATTGGTGATGGTGACGATCTTGTCTTTAAGCGCATGCCTCTCCTCTCCAACTTCTACCAGTGATTCGACATCCCCGCAGATTGGTAAAGTAATCAAAGTGGATCAGGGTAGCTATATAGACATTTCTGTGCCCGAGTTTCAGAAAATGATGGAGAACAAGGACTTTACGCTTGTAAATGTGCATGTCCCGTTCGAAGGTGATCTACCAAGTACCGACCTGTCTATCCCTTTTGATACGATTGGTCAAAATCTGGATCAATTGCCAGGTGATAAATCGGGAAAAATTGTCCTATATTGTCGAAGCGACCGAATGAGCAATATTGCAGCACAAGAATTAGTAAAACTTGGATACACCAATATTTGGAATTTGGATGGCGGCATGGTCGCATGGGAACAAGCCGGCCTGCCGATTGAACGATAAATGGACCCACGTAATTTACTGGCAGAATAACTTCTTGTGGTGATTAAAGAAAAATACAAAGCGCTGAAAAAAACTGACAAACTGCTGGTTTGAGTATTTTTGCCGGATGGATCAATGCATACTCAATGCCTAAAGGAATAAAGATCGGATCCAATTCACCTTTCAATCCTTGCAAGCGATAAGTTTCACAGGTATCCGTTACAATCAGGATGATATCTCTAGCAATATTCGTTTTCACCATCCTGGTCACTTTGAAGATTGTTCTCGATTATTAAGACGGGAAAATAAGTAAAAAGGGACAATTTGAAAAAAATAAGTACGCCTTTAACTAGAATTCATCAGTCATTTGCATGATTTGGTTGTCAAACCTATAATTCTACCTATGCGTCGTCTCGAATTATTTCCTTATCCTTTCATGCTGGGGCTTGGCATACTCGTTATTCTGATCATTATCCTACGGTTGGCAAAGAAAAGTTGGCCTTATCTGTTCTTCTTTTCAATCTTCTGGATCTACTCATTGTTCCTGGTCGGTCTGGTCGTTTTTCCGATTCCACTGGTGGCTCCAATCCATATCGATAAATTAGGTATCTCTTTTCAATCTGCGCTCAGTGAGATACACCTGATACCCCATAACTATCGGGATTTCGACCATTTTTCAACTTATACTACTTTTGAAATCCTGGCCAATGTTTTACTCACGATCCCATTCGGATTCGGGATCCTGTGGGTGTGGCCATCCCTATCCAACAAGATGCTCCTGGTGGCTCTTTTGTTGGGATTATTCAACGAAACTGCACAATTCGTATTAACGGTCATTTGGGGATTCAACATTCGCGTTGTTGATATCAATGATGTAATTTTAAACTCCACCGGAGTCTTGATCGGTTACATCCTCTTTTTGATCTTCACCTGGTCTCTTCGCCGAATCATCAAAGTATTTCGGATCGAGCCAGGAGGAATTATGAAATATATTGTGGAGACTGGAAAGAAGCATAAGAATCCGCAAATTGGATAACTTGCCAGAAATTTATCGATTCAGCACATCAATCACCTCAATGTGTGCTAATTCAGTCTGTGAATAAAGGGGGGGAAAACCGCCATTTTCAAACAAATTGTAATTTTGTTGAGCAAGGATGTGCACCAATCTCGCTATTTGAGCATATGAGAAAAGCAGACGACTATTTCAGGTATTTGCAGCTTTGCTTTATACTTTTATTTTCCCGTCATAATCAGTGCCCAATTAGCCGCTTATGTGCCAATTTAAGCTGTTCGGCATCCATTTTCATCACCTCACGGTCGTATGTTAATAAACCATTGATCTCATATTCCACGTCCGTGAGTTCCGTATAAATGGCAGCGCTCAAGCCCTCATCGCGTAGTTCTTCTAATTTCTCCATCAAGCTCAAATACCAGTCGGTCAGTTTCTCAGAAGTCTTAACAGTCTTATAGGCAAATAATTTCTCTTCCTGCCAAAGATGTCCATCCACACGCAAACCGATTCCGCCAAATTCCGAGAGTGCCAGAGCACGGGTTTTCTCAATTTTGGGCATCTTGGGTCCCACATACTTATGAATGGAATAGATACCACCGCCGCCCTGATCAAACCAGCCTGAAGCAGCATCCACCAGACGACCGGGGTCATAAGCCTGAATCCATTCGCCGATGGCACGTGAGTCAAACTGACCCCAGGCTTCATTGAAGGGGACCCAAACAACAATCGAAGGAAAATGGTTCAGGGCATCCAGCATGGCTTTTAATTCTTGACGATAATTCTCACGTGATTCCGGATCCTGTCGTCCATATCGCTGGTAACCACGATCATCCCGAAGTTGGATACCAAATACAAATCCCATGGCCAAGACCGGCCATTTTGGCACAATGCCACCACAAGGCATGTCCTGCCATACCAGCATACCCAGCCGATCGCAGTGATAATACCAGCGTGCCGGTTCGACCTTGATATGTTTGCGAATCATGTTCAAACCCAGATCCTTACAGAACTGGATGTCAGAAATTAATGCATCATCGGTCGGTGCGGTATAAAGTCCATCCGGCCAGTAACCCTGATCGAGCAATCCATACTGAAATACAGGCAAGTGATTCAAATTCAGACGCAAAACCCCGTGATTATCCTGCTTTAAACTGATCTGGCGCATGGCAAAGTAGGACTGAACAGAATCCAATACCTGACTTCCCTGCAACAATTCAACCTGCAGATCATATAAAAACGGATCATCAGGTGACCATAACCTGGCGTCTTCGATTTTAAGCTCCAGCATACGACCTGAAGAGCTCTCTCCCTGAAACAGGAATTCCTCCCCTTCCGTCACAAACACGCGCAAATCATAATCGTTTTCTTCCCCCTGAATATCGGCCTGAATTTTTACCAATCCTTCGTCGATATCGGTCGAAATATACAATCGTTTGATCCAAACCTGGGAAACTTTTTCTAACCAGACGGTCTGCCAGATACCGGATACAGCGCTATAAAACACAAAACCCGGATTTAGAGTCTGCTTCCCCCGTTCTTGAAATCCCTCGTTGGTTGGGTCCCAAACAGCAACCAAAATCTCATTTTCGCTATGCAAATTCACAAAATGCGTAATATCAAAAAAGAAAGGATCGTAACCTCCGCGGTGGGTTCCCAAGCACTCACCGTTACACCAAACCGTCGTCTCCCAATCCACCGCACCAAAATGAAGCAGCAAATTTTGATCATACCATTCCACAGGCACATGAAAGGTGCGACGGTACCACAGACGCTGGTTGGGTAATAATGGCTTTCCCACACCGGAGAGTGCCGACTCGAGCGGATAGGGCACCAGGATTTGACCATCGAAACTAGCAGGATGATCATTATCAACATCTTTTGGTCGGATGGCATACTCCCACAACCCATTCAAATTCATCCACTCGGAGCGGGCTAATTGCGGACGCGGATATTCTGGCCAGGGGCAATCCGGATCAACATCCTTCGTCCATCGGGTTTGAATTCGCCCGGGAACCGGCTCCCAGTTACTCATTCCTCACCACTCGCCTTTTCTTTGAGAGCTTCTTTGTTGGTGATCCTTAACAAGGGAGGAATAGCCAGTAAATTAATGACAGATGAAACATAATACAACATCGGTGTTGGAATAAAACCAGCTTCACCATTCAAAGTGGTCGGGATACCATAATGAGTCACCAAATAAGAACCAATCGCCGGCCCAATAATCATTGGCAGAAGTACCATAAAGACCATTCGAATTCCCTGAAACTGACCACGGCTTTCTTTGGGATAAAGATCCATCAACCAGGCACCGGCTACAATCCCAAAAGCAGCCATTGTCATGGTTTGCAAAGTACCCGCTACCAGAACAAAGGGTGTTTCTCTGGCAAACGAGAATAATAATGCAGTGATGGCAGCCATAATCGCCATCCCCAACATAAAGATTTTTCGGGGAATACGATCTACCAGGATACCGAGAGGAATGGTGCTGATGGCAGTCAAGATCAATACAGCCCCCATAATCAAACCCATTGCGCCTTTATCATAGCCCAGGAAATGTTCAATGTAGATCAACAGATAGGGGAATGTGACTTGATAAGCAATGGCATTAACAACAATGGAAAGGAAAAGCAAAAATAAAACCCTGTTTTCACGGACAATTGAGAAACGGAAAGTATTTAGGATTTCACGCCAATAGGGCGGACGTGCCCGGTTACGTTCCTCCTCACTGATAGGTGCATCCTTCATTAAAAGACCACCTATTAAACCGGTCAATGTTACCAAACCACCCAAACCATAAAAGAATACAAAATAACCAAATTTCTCAATGACCATACCTGCCAATGCAGTGGTAAGAATGAACGAAAGAAAAATTGTCATTTGGATGACACCTTCCACCCGACCACGATTACTCGTATCCGTAATATCTGTTGTCCAGGCGCTAAAGTTGGCATCGTTGGCTGTGGATCCAAAGAAAGTCATGATCGCATCCGCCAGAACCACCATCACTACTGCTGCGCCAATCGGCCGGATGAGCGAAACTTCCGGGAACAAGGCGGTGACAATACCCCAAATGATATACCCGAACAAAATAAAAGGACGTCTTCGTCCAAAACGGGTGAAAGTGCGATCACTGAGCGTACCCATGAGCAGCGTGGTTATTGTAGCCACGACTGCACTGACACCCACCATCCAGGCGATAGGGCGCGGATCCGGGGTTAACGTGTCAAAAACAAAGGTGTTGAACCAGGCATTTTCCACTCCCCAGGCGACCTGACCGGAAAGGGAAAGCAACGCTATAACGAACCAGGTACGCCCTGGAATTGGCGTGCGAAGGGATTGGGTTTTATTCATGCATACATCCTTGAATGATCTTGTTGTGTTAATTGTATCGTATCACCAGGAAAAAAAGCACTTAACCCAAGACTGGTAGATTATGACAGATTGGCTTTTGACCGTCAGGTTTTTAACAAAATAAAATGGTATTTTAAAATGGATCTTTTTACATTTTTGTTTTGTTTCGTTAAATTCGCACACTTTTTCATGTCGTTCGTGTTAACCTTTTGCCTGTAAAATTCATTCTGTTTTGCGTTTTGTTCGTGTTTTTCTCTTATCCGTATAACTCTTTACTCGCTTTTCGCTTCACATGTGCCAGTATAGCAGCCATGCCGTTCAAACGTTGTGGCGTGAGCACATCCTGCAAGCCCATACGAAAATAAAACTCAGCCGGGATGGAAATAACTTCCCCGGGCGTGCAGCCATTTATCCCTTCCATAATCAGACTGGCATACCCTCTTACCGTAGGTGATTCTTCTGGCACATCGAAATAGAAATATAGCTTGTCCCCTTTCATTTCCGCAGCCATCTGTACCGGGGTCATGCACTCCGGCACGTCCTCGATATTTCCGGGTAAAACCAGGTGCGCAGGAAAGGGCGTAAAACGGTTTGCATATTCCAGCAAGAGTTCCAGTTTCTCGCGCCCTTCCATCAATTCAAAATCTGCCACAATTTCTGCCAACTTCGGTGGTAATGCAACAGCATCGCTCATGCAGAGCTGCCTTTTTCGATCGGAGCGCCTACCAGATTGCCCCATTCTGTCCAGGAACCATCATAATTCAGAACATTTGGATAACCCAGCAGATACGTTAAAACAAACCAGGTGTGCGAGCTTCGTTCTCCAATTCGACAGTAGGCAATAATTTCTTTATCGGGAGTGATCCCTTTTTCTCGGTACAGTTGTGCTAACTCCTGCGGACTTTTGAAAGTATTATCCTCTCGAACAGCCATTGACCAGGGAATATTGACTGCGCCGGGGATGTGTCCTCCACGCTGCGCTCCTTCCTGTGGGTAGCCGGGCATGTGCAACATTTCGCCGCTGTACTCTTTTGCGGACCGGACATCTACCAAGGGCAGTTTTCTCTGCAAATGGCGAAACACATCTTCACGGAAAGCCCGAATGCTGTCATCCTGATATGAGGCGGTATAGTGTGTTGCATAAAAAGTGGGAATCTCCGTGGTCAAAGGCCGCCCTTCTGCAATCCACTTGGCGCGCCCCCCATTCATAATCTGTATTTTCTTGTGGCCATAGTATTGAAACAACCAAAAAGCATAAACAGCAAACCAGTTGCTTTTATCGCCATAAAATACAACGGTTGTGTCTTCGGAAATCCCCAAACTAGAGCACAATTTTTCAAATTCATTTTTAGAAAGAAAGTCCCGATTGACCGGGTCCTGCAAAGTGGTGAACCAATCGACCTTTGCTGCACCGGGAATATGACCGGTTTCATATAAAAGCGCATCCTCATCCGATTCGATCAGGCGCACTACAGGATTATCTAGTTGTTTCTCAACCCAATCGGTCTCAACTAACACTTCGGGGTGAACATAACCTGTCATTTTGAACTCCTTTTTAATGCAATTATTATCATATATATCATATTTGACTTAAAAATAAAACAGATTGTAACTTTATCGCCGATTGATCAGAATAAATCAAATAAGAAGATTATTGAGAAATTTATGCGATAAACTATTATTGTGGTCATGGCCTATCTGTTTTTGTTCAATCCGTTGTTATTGTTATGATAGACTGAGAATACCTTTTTCATTTCTTCCATTCCTATAATTCGAGGCATTGATGTCTTCCATTTTTCAAAAAATGAATCTCAAAGATCAAAAAGAAATCGTCGTTTTGAATGCCGGTGGGTGACGATGCGCGTCAACGAGAGCCACTGCATCTGGACGCATGATTTGCATGAGCCTATAGTGTGTCCCGTAGCACACGGAGAAGGCCGCTTCGCGCTGACAGATGCGTCGCAGTTGGATATTCTTGTCGCACATAAGCTCATAGCCCTTACCTATGCTCTTCCCGACGGCTCGCCAGCCGGCGGCAGATATCCCGACAATCCCAACGGTTCGCTGGCCGACATAGCCGGC
>PHBS01000094.1 GCA_002841995.1 Chloroflexi bacterium HGW-Chloroflexi-8 | reverse complement strand
GGTTTTCAGTGAAGTGCTGTAAAAGCTCCCGCACATCACCATCAAACCATCCAAAAGGGAAGGAATTTCCGGATCGACCAGAAATAGCAGGGCGACATTTGTGAGCGGTCCAATGGCCAACAAAGTCACTTCATGCGGGTTTTCACGAATCGACCTGCGCATAAAATCAATGGCATTGAGAGTTTGATCCTCCATATTATCATTCCAGTATTCTACAACCCGCGCCTGATCTGCAAAGCGCTGGTATTGAGGAATAATGAGGGGTTCACTTCTTCCACTCACAACCGGGATTTTCTTGTTGGCATCTGAACACAGCTTTCGGGCAATTTTTGCTCTTTTCTCCGCTTCACCTGTCACCGTCGTGATTCCCAACAAATCACAATCCGGATTATTTAACAGATACGTCAAACAGAGTACATCATCAATATCCGAGCCTATATCTGTATCGAGAAATATTTTCCTGGTCATTTTCTGCTTCCTGTAATCAATTCAAATAAAAAGTAGGAATGATAAATATAAGATACTTTTGGAGTTTTCACAAAGAAAAACAGCCAGCAGTATTTTTCTCTCCGTCTCAAAAAAAGTCTCTTCAGAGATGTGTTTTTGGGGAAGGATCAGCGCTTGTTGCTATTTTTAGACAACCCCTTTTCTTCCTTTGTCTGCCCCGGCAGGAATGAAGACCTCCAATTGAAGATTTTTGTAGGACCTTAAGGGGATCAAAGGAATTCGCTTATTATTGTACAAATCTGCATTTCAATTGCATATTTGTACAAGTTGTAGTATGATGATCGTACATATCATCCACGAATTATTGGAGCAAATGATGATCGAAAGAACTTTGACTTCCAAAATGCTGTTGCTGGCAGAGAAATTTCAGGTGATCACACTTACCGGACCACGCCAGTCCGGTAAAACGACGCTGGTGAAAGCCGCCTTCCCTTCTTTACCTTATGTCTCTCTAGAAGATCCGGACATACGTCAATTTGCGCTTTCCGACCCGCGTGGTTTCCTCTCCAATTACCCGGTTGGTGCAATTCTGGACGAAATCCAAAATACTCCTGAATTATTTTCCTATATTCAGGGACTGGTGGATGGAGACCGCCAGATTCGGTTTATTCTGACCGGTTCTTCAAACTTCCTGTTGATGGAAAAAATCAGCCAGACACTGGCAGGGCGAACTGCAGTTTTGAATCTATTGCCTTTTTCATTAAAAGAACTGGAACCACTGGATGAGCCCTATGAAAATTACATTTTTAAAGGACAATATCCGCGCATTTACGACCGTGATATCTCCCCTACAGATTTCTATCCTTCCTATATCCAAACCTATGTGGATCGGGATGTTCGATTGATCAAGAACATTGGAGACATGAACACCTTTATCCTGTTCACACAGCTTTGCGCAGGACGCATCGGGCAACCGCTTAACTATGCCAGCCTGGCGAGTGACACAGGAATCAGTCCAAATACTGCAAAATCATGGCTATCAATTCTGGAGAGTTCCTTCATCCTGTATCGTTTGCAACCTTACCATCGCAATTTCAATAAGCGCCTGGTAAAATCGCCCAAGCTCTACTTTTATGATACCGGTCTTGCCTGTTCACTTTTGGGAATCCGCGAGCAGGAACAAGTTCGCACTCATTATTTGAAAGGTTCACTTTTTGAAAATCTAATCCTGAATGAGTTCATCAAGCGCAATTTCAATCGCGGTGAGAATCGACCACTTTATTATTGGCAGGACAACCATGGAAAAGAAATAGATTGTGTGTTAGAAAACGACAAAGGGATTACCCCGATCGAAATCAAATCCGGAAAAACGATGGCACCCAGCTATTTTGAGAATTTGAAATACTGGCAAGCACTGGCAAATATGCCGGAGAATCAGGTGATTGTGGTTTATGGCGGTGATCAATCGATGCAAACGAGTGCCGGGCAACTTGTGAGTTGGAGAGAGTTGGAGAAGATTTTAGATTAACAAACTCAGAACTGACAAAGCAAAGATTTAGATCTCGACAACTGGTTTTCGAGAGCGTACACAGAAGGCCATTGATACATGGTGGTGGGTCGGAAAACCCTGTGCTTAATTGAATTGGTACTACAATAATGAAGCGTCCTATTTTGCTATAAGGACAAGGAACTTTTGAAAAAACTCATCATCTCCACCCTGAAAACATTCCTGATCGGTGCCGTAGTTCTCGGCATACTTCTCTTTCTGCCTGCCTGGACTTTACGTTATTGGCAGGCCTGGGTCTTTATCCTGGTCTTTCAAACCGCAGTCAACGCCATTGGCTTATACCTTTCCCTCAAAGACCCTGCCCTGCTGGAAAAGCGTAAAAAAGTGGGTCCGGCATCCGAAACCAGCCCGACACAGAAAATCATCATGTCCCTGGCTATGGTTGGTATTACAACTTTATTGGTGATTTGTGCGCTGAGTGTGCGCTTTGGGTGGTCTTATGTACCCTGGGTTATCTCCATCATGGGAGACATCCTGGTTGCCCTGGGTTTATTCATCAATTTTTTGGTTTTCAAAGAGAATAGTTTTGGCGGTGCCAGTATTGAGACCTATGAAGATCAGAAAGTCATTACATCCGGTCTGTATGCCCATATTCGCCACCCGATGTATGCCGGCGTGCTGGTGATGATGGTTGGGGTCCCTATGGCACTCGGATCCTATTGGGGGCTGGTTATCCTGGCTGCTATTTTGACCGGGTTGGTCTGGCGAATTCTGGATGAAGAGAAATTTCTAAAGAATAATCTCCAGGGATATTCCGAATATATGCAAAAAGTACATTATCGCCTGATACCAAAACTCTGGTAAGACAATCCGCATGAACATCATGAAATGAAAGAAAAATTGGGGAAATCCTTACGAAGAATTTTGCTGTTCTATTTCAGTATAAACGCGAGCACCACACCTACCACCAATACCAAAATTCCGACGACAAGATTGGTCACAAAACTGTTTGCTTTGGTTTCCAACACTGATTTGGCCGGGTCAGCGGGGTCGTAATGGACCATGACCAAGGCACCTTTTGGATATTCCGACAGTTTTTCTTCTGCTTTATTCCGGGACATATTGCTATCTCCAAAAGCAATCGAATCATTGCTGATACTCTGCCCGTTGACCTGAAATTGATAAGTGACTTTTGGTCTGTATTGGGTTGATGAAGTTCCTGAGCTGGAGCGGGCATGGCGAATCGATAATTCAGAATCCTGCACCACCCCTTGCACGGTCTGCCATTCTGTTGCTGCTTTTTTTGCCCTGAAATATTGAAGAAACGCCATGACAAGAAGAAACAAACCCCCACCGATGAATAGGACATAAATTATTATGGTTGTGTAATTCATTATTCATGCCTCCTGCCTGATTGGTACGATACCCTCAATTAATTATATAGTGACTGTTTAAAAAGCCTGTTTGCAAAAATTAACAGATTTGTTCGTTCGCGAATAAGATCTAAACTTTTGATGTGTCAGGATTCCGATAATTGTGATCCCTACTATAATTAAATGATGCAGCGACATAAAGCAATTCTCCCAATCCTGATCCTCGTTATTGCGATAGCTGCCCGCTGGATCCCCTGGACGCGCACAATTGATGACTCGTACATCACATTTCGCTACGCCCGCAACATCCTGGCCGGCGAAGGTTTTGTATATAACCCGGGCGAACCTGTTATGGGTACCACCACTCCTCTCTACACCCTGCTGATGGTCGTTTCAGGTGCTTTCAGTGGTGGGACGGAAGCTTCCTTCCCGACACTGGCACTGTTCGTCAACAGCCTGGCAGATGCCATTACAGCCCTGTTACTCTGGCAAATTGGCCGGCACCTCAAGCAGCCTTTAGCCGGGTTGGCTGCTGCATTGGTCTGGGCAATATTGCCTTACAGTGTGACTTTCGCAATCGGCGGTTTGGAAACCAGCCTATATGTTTTACTCCTGACCGGAGCCTTCTATTACTATTTGACCCGACGGATTTTCCCGGCGGCCTTTTTAGGCAGCCTGGCCATTTTGACACGTCCGGATGCCATCATACTGTTAATCCCGATTGCCATCGACCACCTGGTACGCATTCTGCGCAAACAGGAGAAGCTGCGTTGGCAGGATATTCTGGCTTTGGTGCTACTCCCGCTGATCTGGTACAGCTTTGCCACACTCCAATTTGGTTCTCCGATCCCACATTCGGTGCAAGCCAAGCTGGGTGCTTATCGCCTGGACTCGACCGAAGCATTGGTGCGCTTGATCCAGCACTTTGCTACCCCATTTATGAACGATCAGTGGTTCGGGTCACGAATTGCAGTGGCTGGTGGCATGTTGCTTTACCCGCCTCTGTTTGCGATTGGATCATTGAAGGCTTTCAAAACGAATGCCCGTACATTGCCCTTCATTCTGTATCCCTGGCTTTACTTGCTCGTGTTTGCTGTTGCCAACCCGCTCATCTTTCGCTGGTACCTGACCCCACCCTTGCCCGCGTATCTGCTCTTTATCCTGATCGGTATTCATACGATGGTGTCGGTTCTTTTGCCACGTTTGAAAATCAATGCTAATAAGCTTCAAACAGCGATTCTGGTCCTGGTTTTGATCTTGTTACCGTTGGCAAACCTGCTGAGTGCCTGGTCGTGGAAACCGGATCATGGTCTGCAACATCTTGCGCCGACCATGGCCTGGTATGAGCTGGAATTGATCTACGGTAAGGCGGCCGATATCATTTCACCCTATTTGCAGCACGGAGAGACCCTGGCTGCCGGGGATGTGGGTGTGCTTGGTTATTTTACACGAGCCAGAATTCTGGACACCGTTGGGTTGAATTCCCCGGAGGCACTCGATTACTACCCGCTGGATAAACAAGCATACGTGATCAATTATGCAATTGCACCAGATCTGATCATCGATCAACAACCAGATGCAGTCATATTCCTGGAAGTCTACGGACGGAATGGGTTGCTTAAAGATAAACGATTTTTAGAGCAATATCAGTTAATTCGTACACTGTCCACGAATATTTACGGGAGTAACGGAATGTTGATATACGTGAAGAGATAGAGCATCCCCTCGAAAGTAACCTCGGGGCGCTTCGCAAGCTGGTTCCCACAAAAGTGACCTTGGGATGCTTCGCAAGCTCGAAGCTAGTAGCTCGTAGTTGATTTACGCAACTCTTGTTTCTTCGAGACACGTAGGTTGGCGTCCACTTGTGCTCTTTTAGGAGATTGCGGTGAAAGCAAGGAGCTTTTTCTCTTACAAGCCATTGTTTGCAAATATATTTTGACATGATAGGTGAAGCAATAGACCCAACACAAAAAATGTTGGGTACGCTTTCTCTTATTGCAATTAGAGATTGGCGATGGTAATGGTTCTCAGCTTTTTTTCACGAATACCAACTCCGCTAAACCCAACCTACTGCGCTTATGCATTTCGTAAATCACTTTTTTTGAAATGCATGGTTTATCTACGAGGTTCTTAATGTTTGTTTCTTTAGCTAAAAAATCGACTTTGCCAATAGCACAAGCATGACGGTAACGAAAGCGCTGAACAAGGGCAAGATGACCCAATAAGTGAAAGTTAGCAGTGGATCCTGCGGATCCTTTTTGAAAAGGCGTTTCGATTGGGGTTGGTTGTAACTGACACTGGACTGGTATTTCCGCTTTTCATTTCGTTTGCTTTTCTCATGGCTGGCTGCAAAAAAATACAGAAAGATCAAAAATCCGACCACTAAAATGCCCAATAAGATGGATTGTCCGAGTACGGTGTTAACCACTACTTGCTCCCAAGTTAATAATGTTTCAGAACGTCTTGTTTAATTATAGACGGTTTATCTGCGCTTTGAAACGGTTCGGACCATTTATTTTTTAGATGGTTGCGCTATCGCCGCTTTCTTTGAGGTATTTATCGCGGTTTGCTAATCGGGCATTCTTGCCGCTGGAAGTCTTTACCATCCAACCCGGACCCACCAGATATACATTCCGCAATGCAACTGCCGAACCACGCGTGATCACTGCCCGGATATTCTCCTCGATCTTCTCACGTTCAGCCGAATCTTCACTTTCCACTTCAGCCACAATGACGACATCCTCGGTGCCTTTACTCTCATCAAAAACCCCAAAAGCACTGACTCTTCCGGGATGAACCCCTTCCACTTCCATTGCCAGGATTTCCAGATCCTGTGGATAGATATTCTTGCCGCCAACAATGATCAGGTCTTTCTTGCGACCGGTGATATACAACTCACCAGCTACCAGGTAACCAAAATCCCCGGTCAGGTACCAACCACCCGGTATCATCAGTTTTTCTGTTGCATCTGGGCGATGATAATATTCGTTCAACATACAGTTGGAGCGAACCGCCACCTCACCAATGGATCTGTCAGGCAGGGTCTCATTTTCCGGGTTGACAATCCGAAGTTCCACATTCGGGATTGCGGGTCCGCAAGAAACCATCCGGACGGAAGCTTTCCCATCAATGGCAGGGATGGCCAGATTTTGAGTTTGCAATGCTTCCCGATCAATCTCATCCAGGATCAAAGGGGCACCCATTGGGGTTTGAGTGACCGCAAAGACATTCTCTGCCATGGCATAACTGACCGAAAGGGCTTCTTTGTGGAAACCATAAGGCGCAAATTTCTCAGCAAAGGCATGCTGTCCATCATCGCGAACCGGTTCGGAGCAGTTGATAACTGCCCGCCAACTCGAAAGGTCCACACCTTCCAATTGTCGGTCCCGGATTTTTTGAGCGCAAAAGTAATAGGCAAAATTGGGCAACCAGGTGAGCGTGCCTCGATATTTGGAGACAGCCTGCAGCAAACGGTAAGGCGCTCGCACCCAATCAAAAGGCGACATTAATACCAGGTGAATGCCTGAAAGTATGGGGAGTAAAAAGCCGGCGATCAAGCCCATATCGTGGTAGAGCGGTAACCAACTCACCAGTACGTCGTTTTCTGTCTGTTGGAGGGCTTTTCTCAGGTTTCCCAGCTGATTAAAAACTGCCTGATGGGAGAGCGCTACACCTTTTTGCAGCCCTGTGGTGCCTGAGGAATGCTGGAGCAAAACAGTTTGATTTGCATGACGGTTAAAGCCACCCAGGCTTGCAAAGTCAGGTTTGTGTGGCGCATCCACCAGCGTGGAGAGAATAACATGCCGGACAGAATCATCTGGTTTTAGCGCCGGACGAATCTCGACTTCAAACTCCGGATAAGTTACAATCGCGGCTGGTTGGGTAACCGCCACCAGAGCAGCCAGATCTGCGCGATATCGTTCCGGAAGGAGTTTCTCGGTCAGAAATGGCATAATGGCCGGGATGGCTCCATGCAGGATGGCACCCCAAAAAGCGAATACCAGGTCACGTCCATGTTCCAAAATCAGGATGACAACCTCTCCCGGCTGAATACCCAGAGAAGCATAAGTGCTGGCATAACCAACTGAACCTTCAATTAAATCACGATAAGTCAGTGAAAGGTCTTCCTGGCCGGCGTGAAGCAAGGTCAATATTGTGAAATCAGGCTGCGTTTCATAAGCCTGTTTAAGTCGTTCTGGGAATGTGGTCATTTTTGAAAATTATTGCCGGGCTTCAATTAATGATGCCAGTTGTTCAAGTGTGTCAAAGGTATCCGCATTCAGTTCTGTGTCGTCGATGTGAACACCGTAATCATCTTCGACCATGAGCGAGAGATCCACCAGGCTGAAGGAATCGATCAAACCACTGGAGATCAGTTTATCGGTTGGTGCAATGGTTTTTTTAGGTTGTTTGAGAATTTCCGTGACGATACGGTTGGCTAGATGTGCAATGATTTCCTGACTCATGATTCCTCCGGTAAGTAAATTTCAACGTTGATTGTACCAAAAGAATTCGAAATGGACGGATAAATGAACAACCCGTCTATGTTCCTGACTTAAAAAAACCAGGATCTTAATCTCCTCACGAGGCCTATCTAAGGATTAAACTTGGTTTTATGTTTGTGTTCCATCTTAAGAGTAAACCTGGTTTTGAGTTTACGTCCCACTTTAAGGGTTAACCATTTTCTTTCGCTTGCTTGCGTTCAAAAGCTCAATCTTTGAGTTTTTCTTATTCCCAAATCTTCGGAATAAAAATGTACTTTTCCATTTGGGTATTCATCCCAAGATCGACTATGCGCATCTTTCCGTCAGCCAGATCCAGGATTGAGACCACAACCTCATAACCACCTGGTTCCAAAGGTTTAGTCGCAGAAACAACAACTGTCTTCCCATCGGCGCTGAAGGTCATTCGAGCGTTCAACCCTTCCAACTCACCTAGAATTTCCGGTTTCCAATCCGGTGCACGAAATGCAATAATCTTGTTACCATAGTTGCGCCCGGAATAATCGCTGCGGATCTGCCCGATTGCAATCAAAGTCTTTCCATCCGGAGACCATTCATAGTCAACCGGAATGTCACCGCCCATATCGAGCGACAGATTTTCCATAGCGGATCCACCCAGGCGGATGATCAACAGGACCTCATCCTCACCCTGTTCGATGTATGCCAACTGGGTCATACTGGTATCCATTGCGGGATTAGTCACTGCTCCCCAGCTTGTCATTTTGCTGCCATCCAGAGGGCTTAAGAACAACTCACCCCGGCAATAATTACCGGAATTACAAGTGCCATTCACCCAGGCAATCTTCTCGAGCATTGGCGAACTTAAAATAAGCGCTGGTTGATCCTGAAATATATCTGCAGCCAAAACCATCGTACCTGTTTGTGGGTCTGCAGTCATTAATTGTTTATGATCCTCGACCTGCTCAAGCCATAACACACTGCTGCCATCTTTTAGCCATATCACTGGCGTCGAACTTTGTTCAACAAAGCGATTACTCACAAGAACCGGGTTGGTTCCATCGCGTTGACTGACAAATAAGTTCATGCCTTGATTGGACAAAATCCAATTTCCATCCGGAGAGATGGCTTGTAATTGAAACCCTTCTCCCAAAATCTGGTTGGATTCGCCACTCATTAAATCTAACCGGTAAACCCCCATATTCTGGTAACTTTCGCTTACACGCTTGACCAAAGTGAAAAGAAGTTCCTGTCCTGCTATAGGCGTTTCAATACCAGGTTCGCGTACCGGCCAGGTTGTCACCGCTTCTACTGTAGGGGACAACCCCACCTGTAATTCGGATGCTTGCGGGGTACTTTCAATACTTGTTTTGGAAGGTGAAAGTCTGGTCTCAATCGGTGTAACAGTAACTTTATTGATTACAGGCTGAGCCAACGTGCTACTTGGCTGTTTTACTTCCCCTGCTGAGTTTTGGCACCCCGTTACAAATATTGTCAGTGCTAAAACCAGGGCTAAAAACGATCTACTGGATTGCATTCATACTCTCCCACATCCGATCCAGTGTTTCCAGTGCAGTAAAGGAGCGAACTGTCCATGCAAGAGTGCTAATATGAAAACCATCATTGCGCTCCATATCCATACCGTGATCTGGTAACTCCTGTGCTGCTTTCCAGAAATTCCATAATGGGATGTTATATTCATACGCCAATTTTGCGGTTGTTAGATTGAGGGAATGATCACCTTCAATATTATCGGCTTTTGTTGCTAAAATCGGAACCACGCCATGTTCGATCAATAAATCGATGATCGTCCGCATATATTTTTCATAACCCTCAGGGGTGCGTCCTTCCCACCACACTTCCAGACTGATGATCGCAAAAGCAGGTTTCCAGACACGCACTTCACATTCCACCGGATTTTCGCCCGGTTCACAAACCTGCGGGTCCGCCCAAAGCGGCGAGAGTACTGCGGCAGCATTGTAACCACCCTTCACCCCCATACCATCCCGATCATAAGAACCAGCGAACCAATCAATCGAAAGCTGTAAGTGTTCGCGACCTTCCCGTAATTTGTACCAGCCTGGTTTATCAAACAAACCCATAAAGGCAGCCCGCACACTGTGACAATCCCCTATTTTGGAAAAATGGTGGGGATCATTACCAAGCTCAAGCCCCTTTGTATAGATTTCGTATACCCGGCTGGTTGGCTCTGGAACAATAGGCCATTCCTGCCATTTCTCAGGCAACGGGCGTGTGTCTGGGGTTGCTGTCAACAGAGTTGTTGCAGTCGCCGATGGCTCAGGCAGATCTGTTGCCGGAATCAGGGTTGAAGTTTGGGTTGGAGAAGGCAAATTTGTGAGATCTGAACCTGGCGTTCCCGTATTTATGGCTGGCGGAACTACTCCACTTTCAGTTGCAAAGCTGGATTGGACATTTCCTGGAGAATTCTTTCCACAGGCTGTCAAAACGAAAAAGAGGACCCAGACCAAATTTACAATTTTTTTCATTCGATACCTATTATCAATACGCATGTGTTTAAGTTTAAGCCCAATTCGCCTGTTGCGCAAACATCATTCATAAAGTTCGAAGATTCCAAAAGGAAGTTTAATAGAATTATTGAATTCCATCCCATACAGACTGAAGTGTTTGAAGTGCAGTCAGGTTGCGATTTGGCCAGGCTTTCTTCATGGCCAAAGGATCATCAAACCGGTTGGGTGCCCAGGTCAGGTGTGCTTTATCCTCTTGCAGACCCTTATCCGGTAGATCCTGAACTGCCAACCAGAAATTCCACATAGGCAGGTCGTATTCATAAGCTACTTTCGCTATGATTAAATTGATGGCATGATCACCTTCCAGATTGTCCGCTTTAGTGGACAAGATTGGAACAATTCCTTTTTCAATCAGGTGCTCCACAATCGCTAAAAGGTTTTCTTCAAATTTTTCTTCATGCCAGACATCGTTAGTTCCCAGGGTGACCAGGGCAAAAGATGGGTTCATAATTCGGATTTCACAATCCAGCGGATTTTCCTTCTTCTCGCACTGTTTTGGATCCGCCCAGAAAGGAGACAACACCGAAGCGGCATTAAACCCGGATTTAGCTGCCAGACTGGTGCGTTCATAAGAACCTTTGAAGTTTTTAATGATCGCTTCCAAATACTGGTAATCTTTCGCAATCTGATAGTCCGGTTTGTCAAAATCACCCAAAAACCAGGTTGGTGTACTTTCGCAGTCTCCAACTTTAATGAAGGCAGCAGCGTTATTCCCCAGCGACTGCCCTTTTTGGAATATCGCCCGGGCACCAGCGCTAACCTGTGGAATGACCGGCCAATTTTGCCATTCTTCCGGTTTAAGACGTTTATCGGGGGTTTTTGTCGGGGTTGGTTCTTTTGTTTCGGTTGGGATTAAGGTCGCAGTAACCTGATATCGAGTCTCCTCAGCAGAATGTGTCGCTGTCGGACTTGAGACGGTAACAGGTGTTGGGCTGATGGGTTGCAAGGTTAACGGATCCTCAATCTTTGGATCCGCTAAAGACCCGACTGAAACAGGACCGCAGGCGGACAGAATCATACTTAATAACAGAATCGGTATCGTCAGGCGAACTATCATGGTTGTTGTAAGGCTAATCGAACGGCATCAATGGCTTGCAAAGCGGTCAAATTGCGTACCGGCCAGGCTCTTTGCAAGTTATTCGGATCGCTGAAATCATTGAGACCATGTGTGATGTGAAAGCCATCCTCTTCCAGTCCTTTTTTGGGGATATCCTGAACTGCCCGCCAGAAATTCCAAACCGGGACATCATATTCGTAAGCTATTTGAACGATGGAACGGTTGATCTCATTATTTCCTTCTAAGTTATCCGCTTTGGTAGCCAAGATCGGCACAGCGTTATAGGATAAGACAGTCTCAACAATACGGCGATAATAGGTGGCATAACGGGCTGGGTCGCCATTCCACCAGGCTTCCATACTGATCAGAACAACACTGGGTTTATTGATACGCAGCTCACAATCGATTGGTGTTTCATTAGAATCGCACAATTCCTTATTATTGAACCAGGGGTTAAAGATATTAGCGACATTAAATCCGTTTTTAACTGAGATGCTATCACGCGACCACATGCCGTTGTAATAATCGATGGTTTCTTGCAGGGTTTTGTATTCCTCGCCCAAGGAATAAGCGGAAGGATCATCATAGATCGCCAGGAAATAAGTGTTGATGTTCTGGCAATCTCCAATTTTGGAGAAATGTTTCGGATCATTTCCTTGCTGGATTCCCAGCCGATAAATTTCCCGAGCGTGTTCACTAACGTTGATGGGAATAACCGGAAAATCCTTCCAGTCCTCTGGACTCAATGTTGGAATAGGTTTGGGTTCGATGGTTTTCGTAGGTATTTCCAAAGTTTTCTGTGGATCTTCTGGTAGAAAAGTTTGAGTGGCTTGTGCTGATTCGGTCGTAGAAACCGGGCAGGGTTCATTGTCGGTGCACAACCCAGTCGTGAGTGTTTCCGTTACGACGAGTGGAGAATAAACTTCAACTTTCGTTGTAGGCGATTCCATTGGAGGTTGCGCTGCTCCGCTTTTCCCGGCACAGCCGCTCAACAGAAAAACCAGCAATAGTAAGCATAATATACCGGATATTTGTATGTAAGATTTTTTTAGAAGTCTCATAGAATATGTCGTATTAAAACATAGAAATGGGAAGTTGAAAATAGGCCATTCTCCTGCCTGCGTGGGTACTGATTTCGAATTAGTCGCACAACCTCGATAAAAGTTGTTCAGAAAGCCGTTCTGCAAATGCCTGCTCAGCCTCGGCATTCATATGGATGGCGCTGTTCGTGAAGCTGGTTGCATCCACCCAATTCCAGGCATCGATCAATGGAATTTGATTTTCAATACTGACTTCTGACAATATTTCACGATATTGATCATAAGCCCAGCGCGGGTAGAAATAGTTATAACGCAAATCACTGTTCTGCCC
Organism: Chloroflexi bacterium HGW-Chloroflexi-8; assembly: GCA_002841995.1. Classification (GTDB taxonomy): domain Bacteria; phylum Chloroflexota; class Anaerolineae; order Anaerolineales; family Anaerolineaceae; genus UBA6170. The sequence goes on along the minus strand of PHBS01000094.1, from coordinate 3,000 downwards.
TGTACTGATCATGATGGGTTCATTAACCAATATTAAAGGAATATTGCCCAGCATATCTTTAGCGGCTGGTAAAGCCTGAAAGAGCATCTCCTCTTTCGGTAGAGTTGGAGGTTTATATTGACCGTAATTCTGGTCAGCTTCCAGGTCCCAGGCTGCCGGGGTGTAATCCGGGTAAATTTGATCCACGCCTGTAGCAGCGTACATAATTCCATAGAGCTGCAAGCGAATCCAATCTGCGATGGCACGGCGTCTTCCCCACAGGCTTTTGTCCAACAGAGCGTTTGGCTGTGGTTCAAAAGTTAAAGGTAATCCATAATAATCGATAACTGGCTGCAGGATTTCCTGGTTATTGGCAGCCAGTGGAGAAGCGAGCTGTTTATCCAGCGGAAATGCTTCCAGGGTAGTCAGCCACACCACAGCGTCAGGTTGGTAGGCCAAGGAGCGCTGCATGAGCATCAAATCCTTGGTGACAGAGATGGTCGGGTAACCCAGATTGTAAAAGTATAAAGAGTTATCTTTACAAGATAGAGAAAGGGTGTTCAACTGTCCCGTAAGCGTCTCTTCCGGTTTGAGCAAAGTACCCCAAACCGAAGAATCACCCATAACAAAAATCCGTTTGATGTTCGCAGATTTCGGTGAGTCTAATTCATGAGATGCAAACATGGCATCTACATCATACAGACTGAAGTTGTAAGCCTGGCGGGGAGTCTCACCAAATGGGAATCGTTCACGACCCGGTACAAGGTGGTTATAAATCGAAAGCTGATCACCCTTAAAGGAAGTCGGTAGCGCCATCAAAATCAAATTAAAGATGATGAACAGGGAAAGGGCTTTAAGAAAAACATTGCGTAAGAATTTGATATCCATAAGACCCTACCCTGCCAATCCAAATAATCGGGCAAAAACATGCATTGAGAGACCTGCGTCTGGTAAAGCAAACCAGATCCAACCCAGGGCAACGAAATGGAAGGTTAGGAGCGTGTTGAACACGTTCAATGCTAGCTGTAAACGTGGTCGTTCTGAAATGCCACCTTGTCGCGGTTTCATCCAATCTGAAAAGCGATTTTGCACGAACATACCCAGGCCATGCCACATGCCCCAAAGAACAAAATTCAAGGTGACACCATGCCACAACCCGATCAGGAGCATGGTGCTGATTTGAGTGATAAGTACAATCCAGCCAACCGACATGGAACGATAGCGAGTCCGTAAAGTGCGTGTGAAGGGATTGAAAAAGTAAGCGCGGAACCACATTGTAAGAGTCATATGCCAATTGTTCCAGAATTGGGTCAGATTTGATTTGAGATAAGGACGGTTGAAGTTCTCCGGCAGGGTAATTCCCAGCAGTTTTCCAAGCCCGATGGCAATATCGGTATAACCGGCAAAATCAAAATAGATCTGGAAAGCATAAGCATAGACCAGAATCCAGCTCCAGCCAGTGGATTGAAGCTGAGCGGCATTCTGGGGATTAAGTGCAATCAGAGACAGAGTATCTGCCAGCGCAAACTTTTTGAAAATACCAATCGTCAACCGGTAAAAGGCATCTCCCAGCTCGGGAGAGAAAAAGATGACAGGTTTTTGCAAATCCTTTACAAAACGAGGCAGCCGGTCAATCGGACCCGCAGAAAATGATGGGAAAAAGATGATGTAATTGAGATAATCTGCCAATGAAACATCTGCCAACTTTCCACCCTGGCGATCGCGCAGGGTGTGAATCAAGCGAAAAGCCACGTAGGAAAATCCCAACCAGCGAATATCCAGGGCAGAAGCTGAAGTTGTAGATTGCTCCACAAGGGAACGTAGACCGATACTGGTCCATAATGAGAACTGGGGAACTTTTAATATCAGGAAAAGTATTAAAAGGAAGATCATGCCACCAACCAACCAGGACGAGGTTGGACGGGAAAAGCGTTTTAATAAAATTGTGAAGATGGAAAGGAACCCCAACCCAAATAAGACCTGAATAAAATTGGGTGGCCGGGATGAAGTCAGGATTTCATCTAAACCCAGATAACGGGTGGAAGCAATAAACAGCACAATAATCAAAACGATCCCGGCACTGAGCCAGTTGCGTCTATCCTGCTTTTGTGTAGTTTCTGTGGTTACAAGCCAGGAAATGACAGTGACGAACAGCGTCAGGACAGGCAACCAGAAATCCAAAAAGCGGATTGGTGTGGCTGGCTGCAACCAAAAGATGGCCAGGGTGGACGCGACCAAAAGAAGCAGGCTTCGGTTCTTGCCTTGCGACAATAATCGCAATAAAAGTGCAAAACCAGCCAGAATCAAGAGGTCGCTGATAACCATTTAGAATCCCTGATAGATCCAAAGTGGTGTGTTATCAGCAGTTAAAATGATAATCACCACGATCATTAAAAAGAACGCAATGGCCCAGCGATTTTCGCGGGTGTTAATTTTTTTCAAGAGGTTTAGTGGTAACCACATACCAGCCATTCACCAGCGGATTGGGTCATTTCATAAGTACGTGAGGACAGGTCGATTTCGCTTTTTTCCTGATTATAAGTTGTTATAATTTTCCCCTGGCAAGTGACCAATGCTTTTTCTCCATCTGTTCCTGTTTGACTGCAAGTCATATCCTGAAGAGCAGCATCGACCGCCATGAAGGAATCCAGTTCGAGCAAGGCATTCTCTTCCCATTCCGCACAGGAAAGGGTTGACATTTTATCGCCATCACGAGCGACCAGTGCATTCAAATAAGCCTCAGCAGATTTACCAGCTGCGTCACCCGCATCACCACCAGCGCAGGCGGAAATGATTGTGGATGAGACGAATACTATCATGAAGAGAAGAGCAAATTTTCGCATTCCAGGGTCCTCCGGTAAAGATTACAATTGTAAAAACATGCATAAGCGGAAATAATAAAGTTCCGCCAATATCTATTGATCGAAACATTATAAACGCCGGAGGAAGGCTTGACAAGAAAAGAATCCAATGAAAGATCTACCTGAATTATTTTTTTCAAAATAATCGTCTTTCAAAAAA
>PHBS01000093.1 GCA_002841995.1 Chloroflexi bacterium HGW-Chloroflexi-8 | reverse complement strand
TTCTTTAATCAGGAAATATGCACCTAAAGCGGACCCACCCAAAAACTTCTTGTAGACTGCTTCATCCGGTTCGATGACAGTTACGGTACCACTTGTTAGGTCGACCCGTGCAATTTTTCCAGTCATTCCTTTTAAGTCGGCCATTATAGTTTCCTCCTACTGTTATACATCTTGCGGAATAAAAGATTTGCAGCGTCAGTTGGTTTGTATGCATAATAACGTCCATTGATAATCGCCGGTCCAAATGTTAATGCACCGGGTTCAGGACATGCTTTAACGCATTGCGGATCGCCACCACAGCGACTGCAGATTTGAGCTTTCTTTTCGATCGGATCAAATGAAACGGCACTGCCAAATTGCTCTTCGCAAATTTCAGCACAGCGCCAGCATTTGTCTGCGCCCAAGCATTTTTCACGGTCCACCCATTTGTAGCCCATGCCATAATAACCGGCAACGCCTTCGCCTTCGGGAATAACCTGAATAGCTTCTTCAGGGCAGACAAATTCACAGGGGTGTTTGTCGGTTCCCTCTGCCCATGGGATTAACTTACAGGCAGAGCACACATTGACAACATCCACATACTGGAAGCGCATTGGACGAATTCTGGCAAATTCCAAATTTAGTGTATCTTTGGTCTCATCCGGATAATAAAATGCTGACCAATGTTCTGCACATGCTACAGCGCACATATTACAACCAGTGCAGGCATATGGATCATAGTATAACTGGTATCCAGCTTTGTATTCGACGGCTGCTGCTGTGCCATCAGTTGTCGCAGGTGCTGCAGTAGTGGGTGCTGCTGCAGGGGCTTTTTTGCCAATGACCTGATTACCAACAACGCCACCGATGACTAAGCCAGCTACGCCAGCTCCGGAGCCTACAATAAACTCGCGGCGACTGATCTTACCGCCTTCTACGCCAGGTTCTTTCTTTGGATCTGGTTGTTTGGTTGGTTCTTTATCTCTTCTTTCAACTCTTGCCATCTTAACCCTCCTCCAGGGATTACCTGGAAATTTTGATCAACAATTTGAGTACAATGAATTAATGAAAAACAGGTCTTTGGAATTCTTCTCCTTTCTTGCGATCAATACATAGTCTTCATATAACTGTGAATTCGCACGGATGGGTATTTATTATGGACAATCTTTAAACTACAAATAAATAGAAGCGCTAGGCTCCTGTTAATAGTTTAGGCATCCTGCTCCTTTTTTACTACACCAGAACGAGTGATCTTTAAGAAAGAAAAAGGGCTAAATTGATAGCCCTTTTGGTAATTTTTTTAGAATTCTTATAGCCCATGTGGGCTATATGGATGGGGAATTTTTATCAACCATCCCTTGCTTTATGGCATAAACTGCAGCCTGGATCCGGTTCTTTAAGTGGAGTTTTTCAAGGATATTGCGAAGGTGAATCTTGACAGTATTTTCTGAAATAGAGAAAGAGGAGGCAATTTCTTTATTGGTTAATCCCTTTGTAATCGCCTGCAATATTTCCACTTCCCGGTCTGTTAGCTCTTCCACAAAATCATTTTCTGTGTCTGTGACATGTTCCGGGCGATTGAATTCCATCAGGATTTTCGTCGCGATCGCACCAGAAAGAGGAGATTCTCCTCTGGAAATACTTTCCAGTAAATCAAACAATTGGTAAGGCTCCAGGTCTTTTAATAAATAGCCCTGGGCACCGATTTTAATGGCATCAAACAAATTCTGGTCTTCCACCGAAGCAGTTAGCATGACAATTTTTATATGCGGCAATTCTTTCTTGATGCGACGGGTTGCTTCCAAACCATCGCATTTTGGCATATTGATATCCATCAGGATCAGATCCGGGAGAAATTCACGGGCAGCATTTATAGCCTCCAATCCGTCATTGGCTTCAGCGATGACCTGCAAATCATTTCGGGTTGCTAATAATGCAGCCAAGCCCTTCCGAAACAGGACATGATCGTCAACCAAAACAATTCGCATCATTGAATTTTCTCCTTTCACTCTAAGATTAGAAAAGGTGCTTCGATTATAACGCAAGTTCCCTTGCCGGGTTGTGATTCGATCTGGACAGTCCCGCCCACAGATTCAGCTCGCTCTTTCATAATCTGCAAACCATAATGTTGATTTTCACCTTTATTGGTAAAAGTAAATCCTTCACCATTATCCTCGACGCGGATAATGATCGTTTCCTTATTTAATTGACAACGAACCCAGGCAATTGTCGCTTGTGCGTGCTTGCGTACATTTGTCAACGCTTCCTGAATAATTCTCATTAATTGATTAGCGACCTCTGGAGATAGCTCGATTTCCGGATCCACATCTGCTTCTATCCGGACTTCCAGTCCATAATGCTCGCTGTATTCTTTTAAATATGCTCGTAAAGTTGGGAAAAAGCCTACAACTGTGGATGCGGTTGTCCTGAGATTAAAGATGCCTTCCCTCACATCCATATATACACTTTTGGTAACTCTTTTTAATTCCAGCAAGCTTTCATGCGCTTCTTCCAGCTTTTGGTTTGTGAGTAAATCATCCGTTAAGGATGCTTTTATATTCAGGAAACCAAGCGATTGAGCCAAATGATCATGTAGTTCGCGTGCCAGACGTCCTTGTTCTTCCAATGCAGCTACATAACGAAGCTGGCGATATAACATGGCATTCTCAATCACAACCACGACATGATTGGCGAGACGCGAAATTAGTTTTGCTTCATTGTTGGAAAATTTTTGGTCATGAAACCGCATCACTTCAATACATCCGTAAAATTTTTCTCCCAGAATCATCGGGACCGTCAAAAAAGCCTTGACTTCCGGGACTGGAGGATCCAATGAGTCAAGTTTGAGGGTGTTGGTAGCACCAATATCATGAGAAAAAATGGGCTTACCCATGACCAATTGATATCCCTGTGTGCCTTTAGCGACGGAATTTCGCTTCCCCTTATAAACAGCCGCACCTTCTCCAATGGCTGCTCGCACTTCCACCATGGAGTGGTTTTCATCTGCCAAAGCAACCAGACCAACGTCAGACTTGATTAATTCAATGGCTGCTGCGGCGACCCGATCCAAAACCTCACGCAACGCCAGTGAGGATGAAATCGATGTACCCAATGTATACAACAATTGAGCTTCTTTTTCGCTTTGATGGGTATCCGCCAATAATTTTGCAGTATCGATTGCAGAACCGATTTGCCGGCCGATGGCTTTTAAGAATTCCACCTCATGAAGACTCAGCAAAACCCCATTACGGGAGACTGTTTCCATCACGCCCAGTACCCTGCCACGTGACATCAATGGAAAGCTGATGTACGATCGATCTTTTTCTTGCCAGATCAGATCTACACGATCATCTGCAGACACATTAGGAATGAATAATTCATTACCCGTCTCTGCCACTTGTTGAATAAAATCAAAGCCTGCCTGCCTGCGCCGATTAATTTCATCAATTTGATCCGAACTGATGCCGTGGGACGCCCGAACGGTATACTTCTGATCTTCCTCATTCCATAAAAAAATTAGACTATCTGCCATGCCAAACTTATTTACGACGGTATCCAGTGCATACTCCATAATTTTATTCACATCATGCAATTGTGTTGCAGTCAGGCCGACCTGGTACAGAATTGCCAATTCCTGTTCTCTTTGATCCCTTTGTGCATCTGAATTTTTCAATTGGTTACGCATTTGGTCGAACGAACGCGCCAGATCACCAATTTCATCATGATGAGCACTTGCAACAGAATAATCCAATGCACCCCGATTTATCCCTTCAATCCCTTTTTTTAGTTTATAAACTGGCTGTATGACCCTGTGTTCCAGAACTGGAATCAGTAGCAATATGATCGATAGGGTTGCCAGAAAAACGATCAATGCAATTTTCCAAAAGTTATTTGAAAACAGACTGTATACGCCAGAAAGAGACATTTCCACCATTAAAAGACCCAGTATTCTATCTTTTGAATCGTGACAATCGTAACAGGCAGGTTCGTTGGTTATTAAATTTACATTTAAAAGGAATGGTATTTCCGCGCGATTGGTTGGTTGAATGACAACAGTCTTATCTGTGGAAGGGTCAGCGACAGCATGACAATTCTGACAGGCTTCCTCCTGAATGCTGATTGTTGTTTCAACCTGGAAGGGGTTGGTGCTGTATTTTACAGTACCTTCACCATTTAAAATTTTAATGGATCTGACATTGGGGTTTTGCATCGATTCAACCAGAATGTCATTCACCATATCACGATCGTAAGTCAGCATAGCATGCCTTAAGTTTGCCTCTAATAAGGTGCTGACCATAGCAGTGCCATTCTGAGCATTTTCCACCAATTGTTGTCTCTGTAAATTGTAAAGTAAGACGCTCAACACAACCATTACAATAAGCGTGAGACTTCCAACCACAAACATTAATTTAAATCGTAACCCGCGTTCGTTCAACCAGGAAACAAATGGGGCAAACAGCTTATTACGATCTATTTTTTGTGGGTTCAGGTTATTTTTATTCTGTTTTTTGTTCACAAATAGTACCGAAGTTTCACTTTGTATTGTTTGTATAGTGAATTTTTTTATTCAGACCTGTATGCATAAAAAAATGCCTAACTTCCGAGTTTCATAAAGAATAAAAAGCAGGGTATTGATCGTATTATTGATTTTTCAAATCTATTTTCTTCTTTCGGCGTATTAAAAAAATAGGATTTGAGAGACGGGGAAAAATGATGTCTGGCTTTGCAATTGTACAGACATAATAAAGTTTTATTATACTAAATTAATGAATACTAATCATTAATTTTTATTGGGGAGTTCGGTATGATTTATTCAAAAGAGATCAAAAATACCAATTTTCCCAATAAAATATAATTTTTCCTGCTAGTTTTAAGTATTCTGTACCGGATGTTTCGGTACAACAAAATCACAACTTTTATCCCCCGCAGCAATTGAACTCACCTGATGTATATGAAAGTTGGAGCCCATGGATATAAAATGGGTGGCTTCCTGCAAGAATCCCAGCGTTATATGACAGTCGGGTGCGGTTACTTTTCTGCCCCAGCATACCGGGCAGCGGTGATTAATATACAAATAGTGATCGCCCATATCTTTGACGGAGATGACTCTATCGCTGGATTCAGTATACGTCTTTGAAATCCATCTTAAAAACAAAGGTAATTTAAATGAAAGCGGAACCAGTTTCCCGGTAGCGGCTATGCTTGCGCCATAATTATCCAGGAAAGATTGGATACCATTCAAGAAACCAGCCTTACCTGCCCGGATCATAAACACTTTAGCACCTCTTGGCCCATAAGTATCCGCCACAGCCGCGCAAATAGCAGAATAGTCGGCAAAGTCAAACGCATTTTGCATATCGTCTGCAGGTAATATGGTTTGAAAGTCCGGTAAACCCCCTCTTCTAAGAACGGCATTAAGACCATTTTCACCCATTAAATCCTGCAAGGTCACGATCATATAACGCGCGATACGATTCGGAACATGGAAACCACTTTTTTCAATCATCAAACAGGTAATCCTTTTACATCAAATTCAAGCCAGGATGTGTCAATTCGTCAGGCACTTCTCCCACAGGCTTTTTCCAGGAGATTTTTTGCGAACAAAATCCTATCCAAATCAATTAAGCACAATGATTTACAAATTCTACTGGAACATCAATAGAAAAGGCTTATCAGAATTGAAAGCTGAACCCTACGAATCAAAGGAAATTAAAGATGGGTTCCTGTATTATTAATGGGATTATAAATTTTTATTGCGAATGGGTGGAGGAATATGCAGGATTTATTCACCAGTTTCTTTGTAATTCTAATTACGATCTTGATGATTACAGCTATCTTCGCCTTTATAAAAATCAACCAGGACAAAAAAGAGAAATTGATTCGGAATCTTGTGGACTCCAGAGGATGGAAATATCAAAAGATTCATCAAGGTTCGGCCAATGGTTATAGCCTCCAATTTCATAACTGGTCTCTTGAGGTAATCACTTCTTCCGAAGGAATTCCCAATGCAAATGGTCATAGCCTATGGTGGGCAGCTAATACCCACCCGGAAAAAGGCATCCTTCTGATCGGGCCTCAACCTGCAATGAATAATCTGGGACCCGTCAACGGTTTATTGATACAAAAGGCAGCTACTTTATTCTTAGGTGAAATGGCGGAAGGGTTGAAAGAAGTGAGTATCGGAAGCAATATTTTTGACCAAAAATTTATGCTGCTTAGCAATTCAGATTCAACAGCTAAGGAACTGATTACAACCACACTGGAACGTGAATTGATCGAATGGCCAGTAAAATTGTTGCCGATCATCAAGGTGCTTCCGGAAAGAATTAGTATAGAAATTCCTGGTTATCACATCCAAAGACCCGAAGAAATTGAAGCCATCATTCATATCGGCGAGATTCTTCTTATAAACCTGCGAGACTGATCTCCAATTATCTTAGATAATAAATTCAGAAAATTATCTTTTCAGCGAAATTTTTTTGAAGATAATTACTCTCCAAAATGAATTGAAGCAGCTAATTGACAATTTAAACCAAAATCAACAACTCAATCATGATTTTGGGTTATATTAAGATGGTCCAAATTGGATTTCCTGTTTACAAATGAAAATCACCAGACGCTTCGGGTTGATAGATAATCTTCATGACCTTCAAATTACGAAAACCGGAAGGTACCGGCCAATCAAAAACATCACCAACTTCATATCCAATCATTCCCGTCCCAATCGGTGCAAGCACAGAGACTTTATTTAGTTCAATATCAGCATCTTCAGGGAAAACAAGTGTATAGGTTTCCTCTTCGCCAGTCTCGATATCCTGCAAAACCACACGGGAATTCATCGTGATGATATTTGAGGGAATCAGCTCTGGAGCAACAATTTTGGCGCGATCCAATTCTTTTTTTAGTGTATCCAAATAATTGCTTTTGCGATAATTCGTATATTGTGATTCCTGAATTAGTTTTTGAAGTCTGTGTAAATCAAATTCGGTTATATAAATTGGTTTTGAACTCATTGATTACTTTCCTTTTGAAAACGCTTTAGTTTTTTCATAACGTCAACCGACCTATGTAAACCCCCATTATGCCCAGTCGTGAAAAGAATTAGCATCTTAAATAACACAAATGATAATGAGTTCATTATAGCAGGATAAATATTATCTTAATACGAATGTAGCACTTTCAAATGACAAGATTAATAATCGCTATCCTTACAACTCCAAATTTGCTGCCCAATCTGTGGCTCTCTGTAATTCGCCTTCCGCTAATGGACCTTCGCTTTCAAGCACAATAAATCCTTCTGGAGGGAAAACCAGATACCCTCCCTTTGAGGTTAATTCTTTAGCAATCGGATCTGCGGCAAAAGCGATCATTTTAGAGAATAAGCGCAGAAAAAAGTTCTTCTTTAGAACATCTTTGGGTATGCGGGTATCAAAAGCAGCAACCTTAACACCCACCAGACTGTTGGCGGGCAAACCCGCCAACCAGACGCTGATATCTGGAGTGGGTTTAAATCCACGTGTTGGAGAACCGACAATCAAAAGTTTTAAATCGTTGAGTGGGAGAGTTTTTACTTGACTGACCGACATAACTTCCACTTCAGACTGCGAAGATAGGCTATCTGCAATTGCCCTGGCAATTTTTTCGGTATTGCCAAAAACCGAATCGAATACAACGAGCTTTGATTTCATGTGACGCCTTTGAATTTGGATTGGAAAACAGATTGGGAATGGAACAAAAATTGGAGGGATGGAAATTGACTATTTCAAAATTTATTTATTTTCATCAAGCCGATGAAAAACGCTTCTTTTTCTTGGTATACTTCATTTTAATATGGGTGAAATCAAAAGACAACATTTATCCCAACACAAAATTCCAGTAGGACATTCATATGGGTTTCTCATCGCAGATGAAAAAACGAACCGGTGATGGTTTTGCGATCACCCTGAGTTTTGTCTTTTTGGATGCAATCTTTTTCAGTGCATTACCATTGTTAAATATCTCCTATGGACCGATCCTTTCAGTTTTATGTGTTTTTATATTTATCCGGGTGGGGATCTTTTTCATATATTTTCTTTGTTCTCATCTTTTTTCCAAATCATTGGTCAACTTTTCCAGGATGGTTAGGAAGATCCCGATCCTGATTGCTAATCTTTTCATAACCATTTTGGCTGTTTACAGTTTTTGCATCGAACCCTTTCTAATAACCATCAACCGGGTTGAAATTCCGGTCTCAGGATTACAGGAAACTATTCGAATCGTGCAGATCAGTGATTTGCACATAGAACAGACAACAAAAAGGGAACGGATCCTGCCTGGATTGGTGAATCATCTTGAACCAGAGTTGATCGTCATCACCGGCGACTTCGTGAACGAGTCCGATGGCCTGACACCAGAAAAAAAGATTGCACTCACTAAACTATTGAATCAATTACAGGCACCGATGGGGGTATTTGCTGTAAATGGCAATATCGAATCTCCCGGGAGCCTTCGTCCATTGCTAAAGGACACACAAGTGCAGGTGCTCGATAACACCATCGTTCGGCTGATGACAAATTCCGGAAAAATTGTCATGGTCGGATTAAGTTGTTTTGAATGGCAAGCGGACGGGATGGAATTACAGAATTTAATGAATCAAGCGGAACCAGATGAATTTAGTATTTTGCTATACCACAAACCGGATCTGGCTTATGAAGCAGACAAATCCGGGGTGGATCTTTATCTGGCTGGGCACACCCATGGTGGTCAGGTTCGGCTTCCATTCTATGGGGCTATTTACACCAATTCCCGCTATGGAAAAACGTTTGAAATGAGTCTTTATCAACTGGAGCACACCACTTTATATGTAAATCGCGGATTGGGATTTACGGGTGGTTCGACACCTCGAATAAGGTTCCTGGCTCCTCCAGAGGTGACATTGATTGAATTAGTACCCGGCTAGCCTGACAGGGTCCAATTAACGAAACCTGGTCTATAGAAGGTTTTCTATTGAATTGTGCACAAAGCCTGACGAATTTCACCAAGATGATAGGCTGTATGGGCAAGAATAGCCATGGCGTCACCGATTTTATTTTCGCTGTTCCAATCCGAAGAGAATTGGATCAGGGCTTTAACATTTTCATAATTGACTCGCAGTTCTGTTTGAATCTCTTGCCATTCTACAGAAGATACTACATTTACCGTTCGCCAGATCTCTCCCCAATCAAACGGCTCCTGATTGCCGTCCCGAAGCCATTTCAGAACAGAATCCAGATGAAAGGAAACATGTTTCACCTGGGCAGCCAATGTGGCGCATTTGCCGCCAACTGGAACAGATGCCTGCGCTGCGGTGATAGTAGATAGCGTCTCAAATAAAGACGTACCGCGATCGAGATAATATCCATGGACACCATCAAACGTTTCATCCAGCAAAGTAAGAAGTACCCGGGTGAAATATTGTGAGCTGATTTCGTTCATGACTGACCTCCCGAAAATTGTAACTGACTCTTATTATAAGGAATAATCAGTGAGGAAAAACAGAGAGGGAAAAGGTTGGAATTACTCGAGTTGTCTGGATTCGTAAAGAGGTTAATATCCACCGACAAACAATTAGAAGAAAACTCTGAATTGGACAGGAAATTGGTGATCAGATCCATATATTGAATTTCAAACCAGGGAAAAATTCTGGCAGTTCATGCAACGAAGGTTCAACCACATCAATAGATTGGCGGTTATGCTCTAGGATCGCCAATCTATACTGTGCCGCCGGAGGGATTCGAACCCCTGCCCGCTGGTTCAAAGTTGTTGATCAAACGTTGTTTACCTTACATGTGGAGACAGCGTCTACTAAATCCATTATGTGGGAGTGAATTTGTCCGCCCAATCCTAATTTTCCACCCTTTGGAAAATGAATTGCACCATGGTTACGCCAAGAGGTGATACAAGGTAAGGTGACCAGATGTAGATATATGAGAAGACGATCACAACAGACACAATATTCTCCCGAAAAAAATATCCGATAAATGCACATTAAAAGTAGATTGAAATATCAGGACTGCTTGCGTTGTTTGCCAAGCTGTACTGCAATAGGTGTTGGTCCCAATCTTATTTCATTGGAAACATTGAGGTCTTGGGTGTAGGAGAGGTAACAATTTCCTAAATCTGTACTCGCTAGAAGGTTAACCTTCTGTCAAAACAGAATCTGGAAAAGACCTCATGTAACGATCGAAGTTTACTGAAGACCAATTAGTTACGATCATGAAACAGATGAAATCCTTTGCCTAGCTATTCGAATTTGGTTTTCGATTTATCATGAATATTTGGGAGATGTACCCTTTTTGGTATAGATCTATACTGGGCTTTGTTAACTATCCGGTTGAATAATCTGGTAAATGACTTTTTATGGTTGTGTAATTTCAGACTTATATTTCCACAATGGGCTCTACCATTAAATTCGAGATTTTTTATATATAATAACTGTACAACTTAAGAAAATCCGGTATTGTAAGTTTCATTAGGACTATCCAGTCCTCGACTAGTAATTAATGGCTCACCAAAAAGATAACCGACACCTAGGAGAAAAAATGGAATTCACAACTTTCAATGACATGTTAAGAAAAGCAGCCTGGCGGCTGCCAGAACACAATTTCATCTATTGGTCTGATAAAGATCGCGGTGTGACGTACGCCCAAGGGGAAAGTTTGAGTAGAAAGGCAGCTGGGGCTTTGGCTGCTTTGGGAGTGACCAAAGGTGACCGCGTTGGGATTTTTGCTCACAATGGGCTCGATTATGTGATCGCCATGTTCGGTATTTGGAAACTAGGCGCTATCTCCTCTCACATCAGCGTTTTGCAGAAAGATAACCTTGAGTATTTCATCAGGGATTCCACACCAAAAGCACTAATCTATACCGGTGATTTGCACGACTCAATTGAGACCATTAAGAGCAGGAATTGCGGGGTTGACCATTTTATTTGTTTCGACGGTCCGAAGGATTTTGCATATGATTGGAGTGAGCTCTTGGATTCAGCTCCTGAACCCCCAGATACAAAAGTCTCTTCTCTTGATCCGGCGCATCTCTCTTATACTTCTGGTTCATCAGGTCCTCCTAAAGGCGCTTTACTTGGTCATGGCTACACCGCACGGGCAACACACACTATTGCGGAGCGTTTAAATCTTTGCAGTGAAGATGTCTCTGTTGGCGTCACTTCTCTTTCCAGTTCTTTTCACCTGGTGGCCAACTTATTGCCGGGAATTCATCGTGGGATGTCAATTGGTGTTCGCAAACATTGGGAACCTGCGGTTGTCTGGCAGGAAATGGAGGAGAGAGGAGTGACTTTTTTCGCCGGAAACCCTTTGGTGTTGGGAGACCTTTTCAAGGAGTCGCTCGCAAAGGGGAAAGCCCCCGCGGCGCTGACCCGTTGCATTTCCGGCGGAGCACCATTGCCTCCTGATCTGAAACTTGGGTTTTATAATTTATTTAAGATACATATTGTGGAGTCTTATGGTCAGTCCGAATTGGGAGGATTTCTTGCGATGGGTTATCCGAGGAGAGAACCTGACACGCGGTTCTACTCCATTGGTCCCGTGTTGCCTGACAGGGAGACAATCGTTGCAGACGAAAATGGACTCGAGCAGCCTGTAGGGCAGCCGGGAGAGCTACTGATCCGTGATAATGTGATGTTGGGATACTGGAATAATCCCGAAAAGACAGATTCGGTTATCTATAATGGTTGGCTGCACACTGGGGATATGGGTGTAATGGATTCTGAGGGATACTACACACTGCTTGGTCGCTGGTCCGAAAAGATCGTTATCCATGGTAAAGTCGTCTATCCAAGATACATGGAAGAGGCACTTCTGAGACATCCTGATGTGCATTACGCAGGTGTAATAGCCAGAGGAGACGGGCAGGAGGGGCAAATTGCCCTCGGAATTGTGGAGTTATATCCGGGGAAAAATGTCACAGGTGAGGAACTGTTGGAGCATTGTGTTGAGATCCTTGGCGAACAGGATTCCCCGCAGCAGGTACTGGTCATCGAAAAAATGCCCATGACCCCAACAGGGAAAATTGGCAAACAGGAATTGATTCGCTTATACGGACATGGTCAATGAATTGGCTAATTAAACCTGGATAATGATTTCTATAGAGAACCAGATATAAGTTGAATTCATTAGTAAACTATATGGACCATGCGGGATTTCTAGCTGCTCATGTAAGGTTGGTTGAAACTCAGATCTAAAACTGGGGAATAAAGGAACGGCAGGTTTTGGATACCATGAGCCAAGTCCCGTTCCATTGTTTTGTATCAAGGGAGTACAAGGACTAGGCATTCGGAAATCCTCCGATTCCTATTGGAAAGGATCAGACCTTTTCACAACCTTATATTGGTGTTTTGATGACGTCACTGATGTTTTTACAGGGAATTGCGGCTGGATTTGAAATTGAAACGGGATCCGGCTACCAGGTTGAAGTTCCTGCTCTGATTGGCGTGCAAGGTGTATATATTCGAATATATCACTGATTTGTATATAGCAGGGTTACGAGTCTTGAGGTCGCTATTCATCAACAATATAAAGGTACTGTGCACTGATGACTCAGATGGGAATCCGTTTAAAGACCTCACTCAGGAATACTTGGACTAGCCTCAGCTCCAAAACATCCATCGGATCTCTTCGACCAGCTGAAAGTCTACAGGCGGCTTGTTATACCTGTTGGTGGACCTGATGAACAATACTTCCAGGTTAGAACTTATCTAAATGAATCCTGGCAAACGGAAACTACCTAATCAGTGGCAATTGTTCCCGTACACGGAGAATCTGGTTGAACTTGGTCAGATTCGTTTTTCTGGGTACAGGCAATAACAATAATAGCCACAGATTAGTAATTTTTCTGGTGCCCCCGGAGGGATTCGAACCCCTAACCCGCTGATTCGAAGAGTTAGAACACAAGTTCTATACCGTATATGTGGGGATATAACGCCTACACTATCCCGCATGTAGGGGTGAAAATGTCTCCCAAGTCGATTTAATCCACTGCTTGGCACCTCATTTGCGCCTTAATTGCACCTTAATTTGCCAAGCAGTGAAGCAAGAGAAGGCGACCTTTGGATACATCACTCTATCCACAAAATGAGAAATCATTCATTGAACTGTGACACTTTCAATGAAATCATGTTTTCAACAAATGTTGAAAGGATTATCATCATTAAAAAGTAATATCTAGCAATCCTGCTAGGATATTTTCTCATAAACTTTTCTTTAGTAGCATTAACTGCGATTATTCTTGTCAATCCAAAAGAGATATACGATGGGCTGCTTGTATTTTCCGAATTCGATTTTCATCAATTCCCACATTTTCTGCAACCTCAGGCCAGGATCTCATGGTCGCGATCACCCGCTCCAGCATCTCCAGTGCTCGATTGCTTTTTATCCCAGCGATCTTTGCCAATGATGTTAGATCCTGTTTAGTGAACATTTCCCTTTTTCCGTTGATACTCATCTGGTGTTGGCTGGTCCAGTAACCCTTTGGATCGTATGCATACGAAACATCAAAGGCTGGTGAAAGTCTCCATTCTCCTCTGCGGTTCATAAGGAATGCGATGTTCTTGACATGGTCATCATGATTTCGTCCAACAACGTTGAACATGGCTCTTAGAACCTGCTGCTCCAAATCACTTTGAGATAACCCCAGGCGTTTCATTGTTTGGATTGTCTGCTCGTATGAATAGAGCGCTGGCTCATTGAAATCAACGTGGGAAATGGCGCATAACGATTGCATATGGATCTTGGCCCCATCTGCGTTTCGGTCAAACCTTTTTGTCATAAAATGACTTCGTCCACCTTCATGGTGAAGACGACACTCCGTCATCTCAATTCCCGCTTTCACCGCCAATTGGTAATAAGCGTATTCAATCATTCCATACCCTTGAGGATCGGATAGTTCCTTGTCTCGGTTGTTGCTGACCCCGTCAAATTTCATAATCCAGTATTCAAAGCCTGATGGAATTTTTACTTGACCGGAACGGAATTCATTCGTTTTTGGATTCCAGGCAAGAATCGCTTTTGCTCTTGCGCCACCTGCTGAGGTTCCGACCCTCAAAATATCTTCTATCGCATCCCGGTCATCAGTGCCTGAAAAAACTCCTCCCAATCCTGCACGTTGATCAAGAATCTTGTTTGATAATTCGACTAGTTTAGAAACTTCTATTTCATCAGATTTGGAGTGGGAAATACGAAGAGCTGGTTTAAATTCGAGTCCCCCCATACCGCGGCTTCCTATATAACACAATCGCTCAACCGAATTAAAGCTCGCTGCAGTTCGTCCCTGATAGGCTAACCAGGTATCAATGACTGCATTTCCGAACTTATCTGGAAGCGAATCCGCAAGTAAACCTGGCAGCCCCCTAAATGTCTCTTTTGAAAGAGCCGGAAATTCGTAGGGTAAATCTCTTAATGGCATCATCAAGGGTGATAATTGAATACCACTTCTAATGAATGAGGGGTCGTATTGAAAAACAGCGACCTGTCGATCTTCCACCCAGGAAACCGCTCCAATTTCACTTTCCCATAGAATGACTTTTGCGTCACTCATTTCTTATCACCCGATTCGTCTCCCCAAACCCAGGGTGAATTATCAGTGTCAGATCGTATAGGACGGGCACGTTTTCGTTCACTTCCACCAGTGTTTACACGTTCTATGGGACGTATTGTTGGATCTGGCAAAAGCGTTTCAAGGTTTTCTTGAAGATCTAATGCCATCAGAATTCTGATAAAGGTGTTTAATGAGATACTCTTGCCTTCTTCAAGTCGTCGAATTGTCCCAATGGCAACGCCAGATTCCTTCGCCAGTTGGGCTTGAGTAAAGTTCCGGGTTAGTCTTAAATTTTTCAATTGGCTGCAAAGAAACCCTTCAATTTGATCGCTTGTGGCAATGGAAAAATCAATTTTATTTAGCATAATCCGCGTTTACCCCTTCCCATAAGAATAAGCGAGCTGAGAAGTACTAAAGTTAGTATATCATTTTCTCAGGAATTTTCAATGGATAAGTGTTAATATATTGGTTATTATATAAATATATTAGCAATAAACGATAATATATTGATTATTAAAGACAGAAATTCTTTATTGAGCTCGATATTTCGAAACGGAATATCACGCTCCTTGGAGTGTCGGTTCAAAGCATTATGAGGTGATTGACACTCTTTGATTCGGTAATTCTCGTGAGATTGTTCCATAGATATGTATCGTAACGCTATCGATTTTTTAATCTCTGTCCACTTTAATTTCGTAACGGGTCAGTTTTGGTTTAAAAATGACGGAATACAAATCCATTAATAGTATGTCGAGGACCAGGATAATGAATGTCCTCTTTTCGAAGAAATTTTGTGAAATGGGAAAAATCTTTAAGATTCAAGGCCATTTTATTCTGTCAATGCTTGAGGGTCAGTTGGTGATTAAAAAATCAAGATTATTACAAACCATATTTGGCAGCATAGCTGAGCTGTTAACCACGGGAGTACTTTTTTTTTGCGAATGCAATGCGTTATTTTTTGCCAACTACATTTCCGAAGCATGTTTGGTCGTTTGAGAGCTGCTCTCATTTCAGCAAATGATTTGAAACCATTGCCACCCTTCATGAAAGCTGGGTTTCTCTCGTCATAAATCACTAATGCATGGTTATTATTGTCGGAGACCGATCCATCTTCATTCACGCCTATCGCTAGAATATTCCGTATCAATTGATAGTTCTTGTTTTAGCGACAAGGATCCAAATCAATATCATTCCTAATTCTAAAAAGGGCAGGGATATATTTCCAATATAACGCTCCAATTTCAGTTAACGAACACCGTTCATTCCTGTTTCCTTGTTGGGAATAAGACCCATCACAAAGCTCGCTTTCGTAATTTGAATACTCAGGGGTCGATCTTGGACGTGAACATGTTCCCAATTCCGCCTCTGTAAATTTTCACTCAATAGCAACCCGGTAATTTCCAAAAATATATCCA
>PHBS01000236.1 GCA_002841995.1 Chloroflexi bacterium HGW-Chloroflexi-8 | reverse complement strand
TTCTTCCGAATTGGTGGCTGGTCCGATCGTACACACTATCTTTGATTTTACAATTTTTGATTTTTCTAAGCGAAACATGAATGCTTTAAGTTTCAGAAAATTTTAATCTTTACTACACTGAAAAATATTCTGCAATTTTTGATAACATTTTAGAAAAATCTGAAAATATAGAGTTTAAATCAGAATACCCTTCAGAAATTAACTTCAAATCAATGGATTGAAATATGTCCAATTCTCCACATTTCCGGAAGAAAATCATTTTCATGGAATTTTTACCCGATCTGGTGGTGTGAGCCCTCATCCTTTTGAAAGCCTCAATCTCGGAGGAACAACTGGCGATTCACAGGATAATATAATTGAAAATCGGAAAAGAATTTTTGATATTTTTAATCGGAAGGAAAATTCACTCTTTGATGTTTGGCAAGTTCATGGAAATGACATCATTATCACCGATAAAGCCAGGCCACCTGATACTCCTCATTTACCAGCTGATGGGATTTTATCTAACTCACCAAATGTGACATTGCTTATGAGGTTTGCTGATTGTGTTCCAATTCTTCTGTTTGATCCACAGAAAAAAGTAGTTGGAATTGCTCATGCAGGCTGGCAAGGGACGATTAAAAAGGTTTCTCAATCGATTATTAAGAAAATGGTAGAATTCTTTAATTGCAAACCCGCTGATATTTATGCTGGAATTGGACCATCAATTGGACCTGATCACTACGATGTTGGAAAAACCGTGATCGATGCGGTTCATGAGCATTTACCTGATATCAAAAACGAAATACTCAGTTATGTTGACGGAAAGACAGTTTTAAACCTTTGGAAAGCTAATTATTTGTTACTTCGAGAGGTTGGTTTAAAAAATATTGAGATTTCTGAAATTTGTACCTCTTGTAATGTCAAGGATTGGTATTCATACCGTTCAGAAGGGCAAAAATCAGGTCGATTTGCAGTTGTAATCGGATTAAGTTAGGTCTGTTGTGAATAATGTCGAAGTAAGTATCAAACAACGATTTCTTGAAATCAACGGGGCGATAATTCGGGCTGCTGATCAAGTAAACCGAAAAATATCCGATATAAAATTAGTTGTTGTTACAAAAGGACAACCAATTGAAAAAATTCAATTTGTAATTGATGCAGGTGCTAATTATTTAGGTGAAAACTATCCAGAAGAGACTGCAAAAAAATTTGAACAAATTGAAGATGTTCGTTCTTTTGGAATTCACTTGCATATGATTGGACATTTACAAAGCAGAAAGATTCCACTTGTAATAAAAAAGTTTGATTATTTTCATGCTTTAGATAGCAAAAAACTTGCTGAAAAAATAAATAATCAAGTTGTTCAAAACAGGTTTGAACCATTGCCAGTGTTGTTGCAGTTCAATGTTTCAGGGGAATATGAAAAATTCGGTTGGAATGCCGTTGATGAAAATCGCTGGCCAGAATTATGTGATGATTATGAAGTTCTTCTCGGTCTAGAGGCAATCAAGGTAAATGGTTTAATGACTATGCCTCCTTTCGTAAATAATCCTGATGAGAATAGGATTTATTTTGATCGATTGCGACGTTTAATGGAATTTCTAAATAACAGGTTTTCAGAAAATATTCTGACCGAATTATCTATGGGAACCAGCCAGGATTTTGAATCAGCGATTTATGAAGGCGCGACATTTTTAAGAATTGGTAATGCAATTATGGGTCAAAGACAGTGATTGTGTGAAAAAGGAAAAAGGTTGAAATGATATTATTGATAATTCAAATTGTTCGAATTGCTGCCAGTGTTTTTTCTTGGTTAATTATCATCGCTGTCTTATTGAGTTATTTTGTATCACCATTTAACCCGATAAGACAAACAATTGATAATCTGGTTAATCCATTGTTGAATCCAATTCGAAAAGTTGTTCCTGCTTTTGGTGGGTTTGATTTCAGCTCAGTCGTCTTAATTTTATTAATTCAAGTTGTTGAAATGA